>NZ_JAGGQY010000007.1:0-32727 GCF_018613105.1 Bacillus sp. ISL-77 | reverse complement strand
GGCATCATTTTTTCGATAAAAATTCTATAAATTGCATCCAATCGCCCCTATTGGCGTCATTATCGAATTAAAAATTAATCTACTGAAAATGGAGTGTAAAAAATGGATCATTCAAAATCGGAATACGTGGACTTAAAAGTAATTTGCCCCGACGATTGCGGCAACGCACCCAAAAAAGCATTTCTCAAAGAATTTAGCATCGCTTATGCACACAAAGACCTCGCTTTTCTATCAGAGAATATCACCTACGATTTTCACTGGAATATCATCGGTCAACATCAGATCCAAGGAAAAGAAAAAGTGATCGAAATCCTCAAACAAAACCAGAATCATAAAGTAACCGAACTGCAGATTAACACCATTATCACCCACGGCTATCACGGCTCAGTTAACGGTACCCAAATCGTAGAAAACAAAAAGAAATATGCATTCTGTAACGTATACCAATTTGCCAGTTCCCGTAATAACTCCAAAATAAAAGAAATGACATCCTATCTAATTGAACTATAAAAAAGCTCAGAGCCATCATCCTCTGAGCTTTTTTATGATTTTCATTATAGTAAATTCGCCACATGACCGGAACCTAAGCCCCGAAGCCGATCTCCGCAAACACCATCCGGTCCTTGCCATTCAAATCATTCACAACCTCAACCTTTGCATTCGCAAAAGCTTTTTGAAAAAGCTCCGCTACCGCTTCGCCCTGACCGGCCCCAATTTCAAATCCAACCAGCGCGCGCCTCTCTAGTACCTGCGGCAGCTCGACCATAAAGCGGCGGTAAAAATCCAAACCATCCGTCCCCGCAAACAAAGCCCGGTGCGGCTCATGCTCCGTCACAACCTCCGACATCGCCGTCATATCTCCGAGCGGAATATACGGTGGATTCGAGAGGATCACATCAAACCGAGCCCCGCTCTCAATAAACGGCCCAAGCAAATCCCCCTGAACAAACTCCACCTCCGCCCCAAGCCGGGCCGCATTCTCCCGCGCCACAGCCAGCGACGCCTCCGCAATATCAGTACCTGACACCAATAACACTGGCTCGATAGGAGAATTGGTGCCTGACACCATTTCCAACGGCTCGACAGGACTATTGGTGCCTGACACCATTTCCCCTAGCTTGATAGGATTTTTGGTGCCTGACACCCGAAGTTCCGCTTCTTCCAGCTTCATCGTAATCGCAATCGCGCCGCTCCCGGTCCCAATATCCGCTAACCTGATAACCTGCTCTCCACTGAACAGCCGCTTGATCCGCTGAAGTGCACCGTAGACAAGTTCTTCCGTTTCCGGCCTCGGGATCAGCACCTCTTCATTGACGATAAACGGCCGCCCGTAAAACTCCTCCGTGCCGATGATATATTGGACCGGCACACTCTTCACGTGTTCACCAACCGCTTTTTCAAAGACTTCCCACACGCCCGGCGCTAGGTCATCGCGGACATTCGCAAACAACTGCGCCCGCGACATCCCCGTAAAATGGCGAAGTAACAGCTCCCCGGCATTCTCATCACGACGCGCTGAAACTAAAAAAGAAGAAGCCCATTGGAGAGCTTCATAGACTTTTTTACTCATTAGAGGCACTTTCCAGCCTGCGCGCTTGATCATCCATAATCAACGCATCGATGACATCATCGAGCTTGCCTTCTAAAATTTGATCGAGCTTTTGAATCGTCAAGCCGATGCGGTGGTCCGTCACCCGGTTTTGCGGGAAGTTATACGTACGAATCCGCTCCGAACGGTCACCCGTACCAACCGCAGATTTACGGACAGAATCGTACTCCGCCTGTGCTTCCTGTTGATACTTATCATAAATTCGTGCGCGTAAAACCTTCATCGCTTTATCTTTGTTCTTGTGCTGCGATTTCTCATCCTGAATCGAAACCACAATCCCAGTTGGAATATGCGTTAACCGAACCGCTGACATCGTCGTGTTAACGGACTGTCCGCCTGCGCCACTTGACGCAAACGCATCAAAACGGATATCTTTATCGTTGATTTCCACTTCTAATTCTTCCGCTTCCGGCAAACAGACAACCGTCGCCGTCGACGTATGAATCCGGCCGCTTGACTCCGTCTCCGGAACACGCTGCACACGGTGTGCGCCGTTCTCATACTTCAACTTCGAATAGGCACCCTGCCCGTTGATCATAAAACTAATTTCCTTATAACCGCCAAGACCAGTCGGGTTCGCATCAATCAATTCCGTCTTCCAGCCCTGCGCTTCCGCATAACGGCTGTACATGCGATATAAATTCCCAGCAAACAAGGCCGCTTCGTCCCCGCCCGCTGCCCCGCGGATTTCAAAGATAACGTTCTTGTCATCATTCGGATCCTTTGGAATCAGCAATAGTTTCATCTTAGCTTCCAATTCAACGATTTGCGCTTCCAGCTCATTAACTTCTTCCTTCACCATTTCACGCATATCCGCATCCAGCTTCTCATCAAGCATCGCCTTGGCATCCTGAAGCTGTTCTCGCGCCTCTTTATATTCACGGTAAGTTAGTACAGTTTCTTGTATATCAGATTGTTCTTTTGAATATTCACGAAGTTTCTTTGAATCATTAATAATTTGTGGGTCGCTCAAAAGTTCATTCAACTTATCATAACGATCTTCCACCGATTGAAGACGATCAAACACGGTCTATTCACCTCAATTTTTTGTCCATAACATTCTAATTATAGTATAGGTGGAAACAACCGTCAAAACCAAATTAAGGGGAAATTTTTTCGCGGAGTGATTTTTCAGGTCAAAATCCTTTTTTTAAAAAGGAACTCAAGCTACGGCCGTAGAAAAAACATGCCCTGATAATCAGAGCATGCTACCTTCGATCTTCTTTGACACGCACTTCAATGTTATAACGCGGTAAGGCCTGGATTAGTTTCCGATGGAGTCGTGCTTCGGCCTTAATTTTTCCCTGCTCTGACTGCATTCCTTTTTTATAAACAGAAACCCACATCCGGTCGCCATTGATCCAGACGGAATCTGCCTCAAATTCATTGGAATCCGCGATGACTTGCTTGGCCTTTTCGATATCGTTGCCTTGATTGTTCGCACCGGCTTCGCCGCCGCTTCCTGTCCCCTTCAGGTCAAGGAAGTTCGGATTTTGATTGGTGATATCATCTTCGACCATATGCTGCTTATTCTTGCCCCGATCCGACATATTCGTCGGCGTGTTGCGGTCATTGCCACGATTGGACATATAATTGGGTGCGGATTGGTCACTCCGTAGGTCATAAGCTTCTTCATTCCCATGATTCCCACCCTGATTTCCGTTACAGCCGCTTACTAAAAACAACATACTTAATGAGAGAAACAACATAATTTTTTGCATCTTACACCTCCCATTACTATCATGCCCGGTCACGGCAACAACAGGTCGAGAGAATTCTTTCCAAGTCCGGCAACAAAAAAACTGCCTGAGAATCCCTTCTCAGACAGTTTTTCCAATGGTGTCAGGCACTAATTATGTAAACTCAACCAACCCTGACATTCATTTGTTACTTCTTTATGCATGAACGGTATAGGACGCCGTTTTAGGGACTTCGTGATGATGACGGCAGCGGGGCTCGTACGCTTCGGAGGCACCCACTAATATGACTGGGTCATGGTAAGAGGCTGGACGTCCATCAATCAGACGCTGCGTCCGGCTTGAAGGCGAACCACAAACAGAACAGACCGCCTGCAGCTTCGTCACCGATTCAGCAATTGCCATCAACGCAGGCATCTGCCCGAACGGCTCACCACGGAAATCCATATCAAGACCCGCACAAACCACCCGATGACCGCTGTCAGCCAGCCGCTGAACAACCCTGAGAATCCCCTCATCAAAAAACTGAACCTCATCAATGGCGATAATATCTATATCCGCTTCCACATGGTGAAGAATCTCAATCGAATGAGTAATTGGCTTCGCATCAAAAGAAGATCCATTATGAGAAACGACAGATTGATCGTGATAGCGATTATCAATTTTCGGCTTAAAAACAGCTATCTTTTGTTTGGCGAACTGAGCACGTCTAACGCGGCGAATCAATTCCTCCGATTTCCCAGAAAACATACTGCCACAGATAACCTCAACCCATCCGCTTTGCTTCATTAAATACATAAAACGGCGTCTCCTTCCAAGCAAATCCTTAAATATCTATCAATTATTTGAATTTTATTTAAAATAAAAAACAGGCAAGTAAATTGCTGCTTGCCTGTACTTTTTACAATTATTGTTGCTGTTGGCTCTTGATGCCGTATTTCTTGTTGAAACGGTCAACACGTCCGCCAGCTTCAGCGAATTTTTGACGACCAGTATAGAATGGATGACATTCTGAACAAGTTTCAACGCGAATTTCTTTCTTCACTGAACCAGTTTCAAAAGTGTTTCCGCATGCACAAGTCACCGTTATCGTTTTATAATTTGGATGAATTCCTGCTTTCATTCTTTTCATCTCCTTCCGCCCTGAATCTTTCGAAACAGAGTTATATAAAGCACTTGTAAAAACAAGCACTGAAATACTAAAAACACACTGCACCCATTATAACAAGCAAAGCCATCTTTGGCAAGTTGGGATTTATTGGTTTCTTTTTTAAAAAGGAACCCATCATGCCCCCTTTACCAGAGTTGTCCGATACCTAATGGACAAGGACCGGCTTAATTTGACCGCTTCACCGCATCGACTACGAACGTCTAGATTTCAGCTCTTCCCCTAGTTGCGCGAAGAATTCTTCATTCGACTTAGTTTGTCTTAATTTTTTCAAGAAGCGTTCCGCAAAATCTGGTGAATCTGACATTGATTTCCGAATCGCCCATAATTTATCCAAATGATCCTTCGGAATCAGCAGCTCTTCCTTACGCGTTCCCGAACGACGGATATCAAGCGCAGGGAAAATACGACGTTCAGCCAGCTGTCGGTCAAGATGCAGTTCCATATTACCTGTCCCTTTAAATTCCTCATAAATCACGTCATCCATCCGTGAGCCTGTATCGACTAAAGCCGTCGCAAGAATCGTCAAACTTCCGCCCTCTTCGATATTACGGGCTGCCCCGAAGAAACGCTTTGGACGGTGGAAGGCTGCTGGGTCAATACCACCAGAAAGCGTTCTTCCGCTTGGTGGAATTACAAGGTTATAAGCACGAGCCAGACGTGTAATACTATCCATCAGGATCACAACATCGCGTTTGTGTTCGACTAAACGCATCGCGCGGTCAAGCACTAACTCCGCTACTTTAATATGGTTTTCAGGTACTTCGTCAAACGTCGAACTAACCACGTCACCGGCAACCGAACGCTCGATGTCGGTCACTTCTTCCGGACGTTCATCGATTAACAGCATGATTAATTCCACTTCAGGGTGGTTCGTGGTAATGCTGTTCGCAATTTCTTTTAATAGCATTGTTTTACCGGCCTTTGGCGGAGCGACGATTAAGCCACGCTGCCCAAAACCAACCGGTGCGACAACGTCCATAATTCTTGTCGATAGATGTTTTTGAGTCGTTTCTAATTTCATCTGTCTGTTTGGATATAATGGTGTGAGGCCTGGGAAGTACACCCGTTCTTTCGCTGATTCCGGATCTTCCCCGTTGACAGCCTCCACGTGCAATAGTCCATAATAACGCTCATTTTCCTTTGGAGGTCTTACCTTACCGGAAACTTTATCCCCATTACGAAGGTCGAAGCGGCGGATTTGCGAAGCAGAAATATAGATATCCTCTGAGCTTGGCGAGTAGTTAATTGGTCGTAAGAATCCAAATCCTTCTGATTGGATGATTTCCAAGACGCCTTCCATGAAAAAGTACCCCTGCTGTTCCGCACGAGATTTCAGGATGGCAAAAATTAATTCTTTTTTTGTTAATTTGCTGTAATAAGTCACTTTATATTCGCGAGCAAGCTCATAAAGCTCCTTCAGCTTCATATTTTCTAAACTTGAAATTGTTAAGTCCATCTGTGCACCACACTTTTATTTTTTTCAATCAGATAATAATTAAGAGAGTTGAGGAATTGAAATAGAAGCAGTAAGAAATGAATAGAATTGCAGAAAAATGCATAAAACAATTACTATTTTACCCTCTATGCAAAAAATTAATCAACTAAATTTTCTATTCTCATTCATTGGGAATTTTTTCTGTGAAGGAGTTCTTTCAAAATTCCTAATCGAGTGTAATAGGAGTTTTTTAATTTAGGAGAGACTTTATGCCATGAAGGGTGCCTGACACGCACTGGTGTCAGGCACCCTCCTTGCGGCATCGCCTATTTAATCACTAAATTAGGTTTTTTCTTTAAACTATGACGACCTTCGACAAAGCGGACGGTGCCTGATTTGGCACGCATAACGATTGAGTGGGTCGAACCGTAGGATCCTTTGAATTGAACACCGCGCAGCAATTCTCCGTCGGTAATCCCTGTCGCAGCAAAAATGGCGTCATCGCCTTTGACAAGGTCCTCCATCCGCAGGACGCGATTGACATCGAGGCCCATCTTGATGCAGCGCTCAAGCTCCGCATCATTTTGCGGCAATAGTTTACCGATGATTTCGCCGCCAAGACATTTTAAGGCAACAGCAGACAAAACGCCTTCAGGAGCACCGCCAGAACCAAAGAGAATATCCACGCCGGTATTGTCGAATGCCGTATTAATGGCACCTGCCACGTCACCATCATTAATTAACTTGATTCTTGCCCCTGCTTCACGAAGCTGGGCAATGATATGCTCATGGCGCTCACGATTTAAAACAGTCGCCACGACATCCTCGATATCTTTATTTTTCGCTTTGGCAACGGCTTTTAAGTTGTCTAGAACAGAGGCATTAATATCAATATGTCCGACTGCTTCGGGCCCAACCGCGATTTTTTCCATGTACATATCAGGAGCATGAAGAAGGTTGCCATGGTCAGCAATCGCAAGAACCGCTAAAGCATTCCAGCCGCCTGATGCTAAAATATTGGTACCTTCGAGCGGGTCAACGGCAACATCGACGCGTGGTCCGTAGCCTGTCCCAAGTTTTTCACCAATATAAAGCATTGGTGCTTCATCCATTTCCCCTTCACCAATGACAACTGTACCTTTCATTGGCACGGTGTCAAACACATCGCGCATGGCAGAAGTAGCTGCACCATCGGCCTCATCTTTTTTCCCACGGCCCATCCAACGGGCTGAAGCTAGTGCTGCTGCTTCTGTGACACGGACAAGCTCCATCGTTAAACTTCTTTCCATCGGTCTCCATCTCCCTATGTCTTACGTTTATCTCCCGAACTTTGCTTTCTGTCTAGGCTACAGCGCTCAGCGGCTAAACCGGCGCTTCCGCTTTTCTATTGTCTAGCTCCAGCGCCTAGGGGCTCGGGGTCATAAGCCAATCCGTCAAAAAGGTCAAAAAGCAACCTTCACGCCGGCTCGTCTTATGCCTGTCGCCCCTGGGCAAGGCGATTCCGCTTTTCTATGTGTTCTTCATCTGTTCTACTTCTTCTTTTGTCAACGCTTCCCGCCAAATGGTTGCACCGAGTCCGTTTAATTTTCCGACAAGGTCACTATAGCCGCGGTCGATATGTTCAAGACCGGTTACTTCAGTAATTCCTTCGGCAATCAAACCGGCAATGACAAGAGCGGCTCCTGCCCTGAGATCGCTTGCCTTCACTTTGGCACCTTGAAGCTGAATCGGGCCATTTATGATGGCTGAGCGTCCTTCCACCTTGATATTGGCGTTCATTCTTCTTAGTTCATCGATATGCTTAAAGCGGGCACCGTAAATCGTGTCTGTCACAACACTTGAGCCGGCAGCTTTTGTCAGAAGTGTTGTAAACGGTTGCTGTAAATCGGTCGGAAACCCAGGATAAACAAGCGTTTTAATGTCGACAGCCTTTAATTTTGTTGACCCGTCAACAAACACTTGATCATCGCCGGATTCGACACGAACACCCATTTCGCGCAGTTTAGCAATTAATGATTCTAAATGCTGCGGGATGACGTTATCGATTAACACGCCTTCGCCCACCGCTGCGCCTAAAATCATATACGTGCCAGCTTCAATTCGGTCAGGAATAATGGTGTGGCGGCAGCCATGGAGTGATTCCACACCATCGATACGGATCACGTCGGTTCCTGCGCCTTTAATTTTCGCACCCATACTTGTTAGCAGCGTCGCCACATCAATGATTTCTGGCTCTTTCGCCGCATTTTCAATCACCGTCCGGCCTTTGGCCCGAACAGCCGCCAACATGATGTTAATCGTTGCTCCCACACTGACGACGTCAAGATAAATCCGTGCGCCGCGAAGCTCGTCCGCCCGTAAATAAATCGCACCTTGTTCATTGGTGATTTGGGCCCCAAGTGCTTCGAAACCTTTAATATGCTGATCAATCGGTCTTGGTCCTAAATGGCAGCCGCCAGGCAAGCCAATTACCGCCTTTTTAAACCGGCCGAGCATCGCACCCATTAAGTAATAAGAAGCACGGAGCTTTTTTACTTTCCCGTTTGGCAGGGGCATGGAAATCATCGTAGATGGGTCGACCGTCATATCGTTGTCAGAGAGCTGAACATTTCCGCCGATTTCTTCAAGAAGGTCCTTCAAGATTTCAACATCTGAAATGTCCGGCAATCCCTCAATTGTCACTGGTGATTCCGCTAAAATTGTTGCAGGAATTAACGCGACGGCACTGTTTTTTGCCCCGCTGATCCGTACAGTTCCCTTTAACGGATATCCACCCGCAATTTTAAGTTTTTCCATTTTCCGACTCCCTTCTAAGCCCTTGTAAGTCAATCGGTACGCATCCGCTTATTACTGAATGAGGCTCTAGGTATATTTTTCCATCATGAAAAGTCAAAATCCGACAGTTTGTCTATCCTTTAGTTTACACCAAAATTCTATTTTCATGTATGGCAATGAAAAATTTTTTCATAAAACTGGAAATTTATGCCTCTGTACGAGCTTTCCAGTCTGTTAGGAAGCCTTCAATGCCCTTATCTGTTAATGGATGATGGAATAATCCCATTAATACTTTGTATGGAATGGTTGCAATATGAGCGCCTCTTAATGCGGCTTCTGTCACGTGAACTGGATTACGAATGGAGGCTGCAATGATTTCTGATTCAATGCCATGCACGTTGAAGATTTCTGAAATTGTTGAAATTAGGTCTAAGCCATTTTGGCCGATATCATCTAATCTGCCGAGGAATGGAGAAACATAGCTTGCACCAGCTCTTGCAGCTAGTAAGGCTTGGTTCGCACTGAAAATGAGGGTCACGTTTGTTTTGATTCCGTCTTGCGCAAAAGCATGAGTCGCCTTTAAACCATCTGGAGTCATCGGAACTTTCACAGTAATATTAGGAGCAATCGCTGCAAGTTCTCTACCTTCACGGATCATGCCTTCTGCATCAAGGGCAATGACTTCCGCACTTACTGAACCCGGAACAAGGGCAGCAATTTCTTTGATACGTTCATGAAAAGAAACACCTTTTTCTCTAGCAACTAATGATGGGTTGGTAGTTACCCCTGCTAATAAGCCTAAGTCATGCGCTTCGCGGATCTCTTCTAAATTGGCCGTATCAATAAAAAATTTCATCGTTTCTCCTCCATTTTTTCGACTAAATTTTCAGTTTTCTTATACAGACTGAAACCGCCCTTTGGTAAGGACGGTTTTCATTTTATCATAAATTGGAACAAATAAGAAATCGACATTGTTCCCGTTTTTCAGAATTGTCTTACGCTCTGCCTGAAGAACCGAATTCGCGAATTTTGCCAATAACGGTTGCTTTGATGGCATCACGAGCTGGTCCTAAATATTTACGTGGATCGTATTCTTCAGGTTTAGCAGCTAATGATTCACGAACAGCTTTTGCAGAAGCGATTTGATTTTCTGTATTCACATTGATTTTTGCTGTTCCAAGTGAAACAGATTTTTGGATATCCTTTAATGGGATACCAGTTCCGCCGTGAAGGACTAATGGAAGACCTGTAATCTTGCCGATTTCTTCCATTTCAGTGAAACCAAGGTTTGGTTCACCTTTGTAAGGACCGTGAACAGAACCTAATGCAGGTGCAAGGCAGTCGATACCTGTGCGTTTTACAAGTTCTTCACATTCTTTTGGATCTGCGTAAATGACGCCTTCAGCGATAACATCGTCTTCTTGGCCGCCAACAGTTCCTAATTCCGCTTCAACAGAAACACCTTTTGAATGAGCATAGTCAACTACTTTAGAAGTAATTTCGATATTTTCTTCAAATGGGTGGTGAGAAGCATCGATCATAACAGATGTGAAGCCTGCATCAATCGCTTCTTTACATTTTTCAAAGCTTGAACCGTGGTCAAGGTGAATGGCCACTGGTACTGTCACTTTCAAGTCTTCCATTAAGCCTTCAACCATTTTCACAACGGTTTTGAAGCCGGACATATAACGGGCAGCACCTTCAGATACCCCAAGGATAACTGGTGAATTTTCAGCTTGTGCAGCTTGAAGAATGGCTTGTGTAAATTCTAGGTTATTTAAGTTAAATTGCCCAACCGCATATCCTTCTGCTTTTGCTTTGATGAGCATTTCTTTCATTGAAACTAATGGCATTTCTCTTCCTCCTTAGTTTAGGTCGCTATCTTTTTCAAAAATGGGCCTTCCATATTAAGGTTTTCCCTCAATTTTACGGATTATGTATTACTGAAAAAGATAACCAACCAGTGAAAAGTTCATATGTATCATATCAAACCAAGGTTCGAAATGCCATTAAAAAGACAGAGTTTTATAAACTTTCATAATGAAAGCGCGTCCATTTAACTATTCCCACAGTTCTTATGTTTTTTATAAAAAAATGACGTTAATTCATCTTTTGAGGGATGTGTTTTCGAACAGCTGCACGAATATCATCAATGTCAAAAGGCTTGGCAAAATGAGTGATCGCGCCAAGGTCCTTCGCTTCTTGAATCATATCCAACTCGCCATAAGCAGTCATGATAATGACGCGAATGTCCGGATCGATTACTTTCATTCTTTTTAAAATCTCGATTCCGTCCATTCCAGGAATTTTCATATCCAATAGGACAAGGTCGGGGTCATGCTTTGTTACAATTTCAAGGGCCTGAATGCCATTGGCAGCCTGAAAGGTCTGATACCCTTCTTTTTGAAACACTTCATTTAGCAGGATTCGAATGCCAAACTGATCATCAACGATTAAAATTTTCTCTTTCATAACTCCACCTCTTCCTTATTTTTAAATTGCTTTTTTATTATCCCTATATCTCTCACTTGTTATATTTCTCGCTGAAAGAGAAATTCTCCTGCAGAAATTTTGATATTTTTCTTTTATTTTTGCAGTGGCGAAAAAATGCTTATAATAAGAGGGTGAATAGGAGGGTTTTTATGTTAAAAATGTTTACTACTCAATTAACCGGTCTGTTGAAGCGGATTGAGGAAAAAGAGGAATATTCCTTTGAAGATGGTGCCCGCTTGCTTGCGCAAGGGCCGATATATATTTTTGCCACGAAGGAAATGAAAGCGGTTGAGTTTGAAGCTTTGGAGGGTGCCGAACCGTTAAAGGGCGTGAAGGTGTTTAAGCGTGTCGGGGAGCTAACTGACTCTGATCGGGTGCTGATTTTCTCGCGGTATTCAAGTGATGAAGACGCCATGGAGGTGGCCGCTCAACTTCAGGAAAAGGCGATTCCTTTTGTGGCTGTTTCCACGGCTGTACCGGAGGGTGGAAAATTGCAAGAGTTGGCTGATCTCCATATCGATTTACGGCTGACGAAAGGCCTCCTCCCCGATGATTTTGGAAACCGTTATGGATATCCGTCATCGATGGCAGCATTATTCGTTTATTTCGGCTTGAAATTTACCATTAAAGAGATTTTAGCAGAGTATGAGGAGTAAAACGGGGTGAATAACCCTGTTTTTTTATTGCCCTTGATTATTTCCCGGGGGGTTAGGAGGTCAAAAATATAGACTTTTGGCTTTTGTGCCATTTCGGGGTGATTTTGTGCCAATTCCAGGTGGTTTTGTGCATTTTTGGCATGCTTTTGTGCCATTTCCAAAGGGTTTTGTGCCATTTTGAAGTAGTTTTGTGTAATTAGACAATAAATGGAAATTACCCACACAATTATAATACCACTTTTACAAAAATTCCCTATATATATTTCACTGCGAGTTTCCTTTTTATAAAAATCACCTTTGTATAACCTGACACAAATACCCTTTTTATAAAAACCCAAAGATAAAAAAACAGGACCAGCAAACTAAACTGGTCCTGACCACATAACTTATTTTTGAATCGTTGCTTTAATAAAGTCACGGAACAAGGGCTGTGGACGTGTTGGTCTAGAGACGAATTCCGGATGGAATTGCGACGCTACAAACCACGGATGGTCCTTCAGTTCCACAATCTCCACTAAACGGCCGTCCGGACTTGTCCCAGAGAACACAAAGCCGCGAGCTTCCATGTCTTGACGATAATGATTGTTAAACTCATAACGATGGCGGTGGCGCTCATAAATAACCTCTTCTTCATACGCTTCAAACGCCTTCGAGCCCTCAACAATACGCGCAGGATAAAGACCTAAACGCAGCGTGCCGCCCAAATCCTCAACATCCTTCTGCTCTGGAAGCAAATCAATAATCGGATGAGCTGTATCCGCATCAAATTCTGCAGAATGCGCACCTTGAAGTCCAAGCACATTGCGGGCAAATTCAATCGTTGCCAGCTGCATTCCTAAACAAATGCCAAGGAATGGCTTCTTCACTTCACGAGCATAGCGAGTCGCTTCAATTTTCCCTTCAATCCCGCGGTCACCAAAGCCGCCCGGAACAAGGACACCGTCGACATCATTCAATAACTCAGCCACATTTTCACGTGTAACCTCTTCGGCATTAATCCATTTAATTTCAACATCGGTATCAAACGCATAACCGGCATGTTTCATCGCTTCCACGACAGAAATATAGGCATCCTGAAGCTCAACATATTTTCCGACAAGACCAATGCGCGTCTTATTCGAAAGGTTAATGACGCGGTCAACGAGTGCTTTCCACTCCGTCATATCCGCTTCGTTCGTAACTAATTTCAAATGATCGCAGACGATTTGGTCCATATTTTGATCTTGAAGCGCTAGTGGAATCGAATAAAGCGTATCGGCATCGCGACATTCGATTACAGCTTTTGCATCAATATCGCAGAACAAGGCAATTTTATCCTTCATATCCTGTGAAACCGGCATTTCCGTACGCACGACAATAATGTTTGGCTGAATACCAAGGCTGCGAAGCTCTTTCACACTGTGCTGGGTCGGCTTGGTTTTCATTTCACCCGCTGCTTTAATATACGGAATCAGCGTACAGTGAATGTACATCACATTTTCCGAGCCGATATCACTCTTGATTTGGCGAATTGCCTCAAGGAATGGAAGTGATTCAATATCGCCTACCGTTCCGCCGATCTCCGTAATCACGACATCGGCATTCGTTTCTTTACCGGCGCGGAAGCAGCGCTCCTTAATTTCATTGGTGATATGTGGAATAACCTGTACGGTTGCACCCAAATAATCACCGCGGCGCTCTTTCCGTAAAACCGTCGAATAAATTTTTCCGGTTGTTACATTGCTGTACTTGTTTAAGTTGATGTCAATAAAACGCTCATAGTGACCTAAGTCCAAATCGGTTTCAGCGCCATCACCGGTAACGAATACTTCACCGTGCTGGTACGGACTCATTGTTCCAGGGTCGACGTTAATGTAAGGGTCGAATTTTTGAATGGTTACATTCACGCCCCGATTTTTCAATAAGCGCCCTAAAGATGCTGCTGTAATTCCTTTTCCTAGTGATGAAACCACACCACCAGTTACAAAAATATATTTTGTCATAAATATTTCCCCCTCTTATACAGTTTGTACATTATTCAGTTTGTTTAAGGGTTTTTGTAAAAAAATATTTTCCTTACGCCCGAAAAAATTTGGAACAATAAAAAACGCTCTCCTACTCTTGGTAGGGAGCGTATTATAAGTAAATAACGTATCGTCCTTTTTTAAGGAGCCCAAAAGTGATTCTACAAGGGCATGCAAAAAAAGTCAAGTTGATTAATCTTTTTCTACTTCTTCCTCATCATCGAATACTTCTTCTTCCTCAAGATCATCATCGAGGTCTTCGTCTTCTTCATCAAGGTCAATCTCGAGCTCATCCTCGATCACATCATCATCATCGTCTTCGTCAAACTCATCTACTTCGTCGATATCAAGATCATCCTCATCGTCAAGGAGATCATCTTCATCATCAAAGTCATCAAAATCATCTTCAATTTCTTCCACTTCATCGATTTCATCGAAATCTTCTTCGTCGACAACCTTCTTCGCCTTTTTCTTCTTAGGCTTCACAACGGTGACAACTTCTTCCTCAGCAGTATCAACTGGATACCAAACGCGAAGTCCCCAGCGGTTACTTCCTAATGAAAGGAAACGGCCATCTACATTTATGTCAGTGTAAAATTGTGCAAGTCTTGATTGAATTTCTTGCTCAGTAATCCCCGATGCCTTCTTAATTTCTTTTAATAGATCACTAAAGGCAATCGGCTCCTTACTATTTTTCAAAAATTCAAAAGCCATTTCCATAAGGGAAAACTCTTTTAATTCCTCTTTTGAGTATTGTGCTAAACTCAATATGGGCACTTCCTTTCTCTATTTAACACTCTTAAATGAGTGATTAACGGACATAGCAATAAGGTTGATTAATATAAACTTGAGAATTCTCCAGCTCCAGCAACTAGCGTACTTCGCTAACGGGCGCTTCCGTTTTTCTCTTAAAAATACATATTCTTCATTATAAACAAATTCTTCCGGTTTATGCTAGTGCTAGTCGTTGTTTCACTTGAATTTTTGCGGATGAGCCTTTTCACTATCCGTTTTCTTGGCTTGCTTCTGCTTTTTCATCTCCTTAATAGATATCACTAGAAAGAAGATTGCTAGCAGCAGGAACGAAATCGCGCCTAACTGACGTTGATAGAGATAATTTAATGGCCAGGCACAAACAATTAAAACCACCAATATATGACTTACCTTCATTTGCTCACCTGCCCAAAACCCTCGGAGTATGTACGCTAAATCGATTATATAAGATTAACGCAAATATTAATATCTCATAAAAAAAGTTTTATTACAAAAATTGGTGTCAGGCACCATGTGAAACATTCACATGGTGCCTGACACCGTACTCTACATATTTCGTCGATATTGTCCGCCCACTTCGTACAAGGCTCTCGTGATTTGCCCAAGGCTGGCTACTTTAACGGTTTCCATTAATTCGGCAAAAATATTGCCATTGTTGACGGCGGCCTCTTTTAAGCGCTTCAATGCTGCCCCTGAAGCATCTGCATGACTTTCCTGGAAGGCACGTAAATTGACGATCTGCAGTTCCTTCTCTTCGTAGGATGCGCGCGCTATTTCCATATTGTTGACATCTTCCGCTGACGGAGGATTCGGGTTCAAATACGTATTCACACCGATAATCGGTAATTCGCCGGTATGCTTTTTCATTTCATAGTACATCGATTCATCTTGAATTTTACCGCGCTGATACTGTGTTTCCATCGAACCAAGCACACCGCCGCGGTCATTCAAACGCTCAAACTCTTGTAGTACCGCTTCCTCGACCAGATCCGTTAGCTCCTCGACAATAAACGAACCTTGCAACGGATTTTCATTTTTCGCTAAACCATGTTCTTTGGTAATAATCATCTGAATCGCCATCGCCCGGCGTACTGATTCTTCCGTCGGCGTCGTAATGGCTTCATCATATGCATTTGTATGAAGCGAATTACAGTTATCCTGCAGGGCCATTAATGCCTGCAGTGTCGTCCGGATATCATTAAAGTCAATTTCCTGCGCATGGAGCGAACGGCCAGACGTCTGGACATGGTACTTTAATTTTTGGCTGCGCTCGTTGGCGCCGTATTTATTGCGCATCACCGTTGCCCAAATTCGTCGTGCGACACGGCCAATCACCGTATATTCTGGATCCAAGCCATTCGAGAAAAAGAACGATAAGTTCGGGGCAAAATCATCAATGTTCATGCCGCGGCTTAAATAGTATTCCACATACGTAAACCCATTTGACAATGTAAACGCCAGCTGCGAAATCGGATTCGCACCGGCTTCCGCAATATGATAGCCCGAAATCGACACTGAATAATAATTGCGGACTAGATGTTCGATGAAATATTGCTGAATATCACCCATCATCCTTAGAGCAAACTCGGTTGAAAAAATACATGTATTTTGTCCTTGGTCTTCTTTTAAAATATCGGCCTGCACCGTACCGCGCACCGTCCGTAACGTATAGGCCCGTACCTCCGCAAACTCCTCAACCGTTAACACACGGCCAAGTTCCGCTTCCTTCCGCTGCACCTGCTGGTCGATCGCTGTATTCATAAACATCGCTAAAATAATCGGTGCTGGTCCATTAATCGTCATCGAAACCGATGTCGACGGATGGCACAGGTCAAAACCGGCATATAGCTTTTTCATATCATTTAGAGTACAAACATTGACGCCGCTCTCCCCGATTTTCCCGAAAATATCCGGGCGGTAATCCGGGTCTTCACCGTAAAGCGTCACAGAGTCAAACGCGGTACTTAACCGTTTCGCCTCATCATCCTTCGATAAATAATGGAAGCGGCGATTCGTCCGCTCCGGTGTCCCCTCGCCAGCAAACTGCCGTTTCGGATCTTCCCCCTCACGCTTGAACGGGAATACCCCCGCCGTATACGGGAACGAACCCGGCACATTTTCCTGGTAGACCCAGCGCAGAATTTCACCATAATCCTTATACCTCGGAAGCACCACTTTCGGAATGTCGAGTCCTGAAAGGCTTTTCGCTTTTAACACCGTGATAATCTCTTTATCACGAATCCTTGTCACAAACTTATCGGCAGAATAGTCCGCCTTTGTCTGTGCCCACGAATCAAGAATTTTCCGTGATTCTGGTGTCAGACGCGCCTCGGTTTCTTGCTTCACCACTTCTAAAGCAGCAATCGCCGCCGCAGCGCTTACCGCTTCGATCGCCCCTTCTAACTGAAATAACTTCCGGGCAATATTCGCCTGTTCTTCAGCTTTCTTATGATAACCGCGCACCGTTTCGGATATTTCACGTAAATAATAACGACGGTCGGTTGGGATAATCACATTTTGCTTCTCCACAAGGGCATTTTTACTAAAAGAAGTCACCCAGCCCGTGCCCATTTTGTCATTAATTTTTTCAATCAAGGCCGCGAACAATGCATTCGTGCCCAGGTCATTGAACTGGCTCGCAATCGTTCCATAAACCGGCATATCATCGATGTCTTTTTCAAACAGCATATGGCTCCGCTGGTACTGCTTTTGCACCTGACGCCTCGCATCCTCCGAGCCCTTGCGCTCAAACTTATTAATGACAATCAGGTCAGCAAAATCAATCATATCAATCTTTTCAAGCTGGGACGGCGCTCCAAATTCACTCGTCATCACGTACAAGGAAACATCGCAAATCTCCGTGATTTCCGCATCCCCCTGGCCAATCCCGCTCGTTTCGACAATCACGAGGTCAAAGCCAGCAGCCTTCGTTACGGCAACCGCATCGCTGATCGCCAGTGATAATTCACTTTTCGAATGCCTTGTCGCCAGACTGCGCATATACACATTCGGCGAAAAAATCGCATTCATGCGGATCCGGTCCCCTAACAGCGCACCGCCCGTCTTTTGCTTGGTTGGATCCACCGACAGAATCGCCACCTTTTTATCCGGCAATTCATTAATAAAGCGGCGGATCAATTCATCGGTCAAGGAACTTTTTCCGGCTCCGCCCGTACCCGTGATTCCGACGACTGGAATCCGCTTCTCCAGTGACTTTACTTGGTCAAGCACCTGCTCAACCGTTGCCGCCGCCTCGTTCCGTTTATCAACATGAAGTTCTGCCAAGGTGATCAACTTCGCCACCGCATTCACATCACCCGTCGGAAGCTTCTCCATTTGTTCAGCCACATCCAGCGGAACCGTCGCAAAATCGCACTCCTCCATCATCCGGTCAATCATCCCTTGAAGCCCTAACTTCCGGCCATCTTCCGGTGAAAAAATCCACGCAATCCCGTACTCATGCAGCTCATTTATTTCCCGCGGGATAATCACACCGCCGCCGCCGCCATAAATGCGGATGTTCGGCGCCCCTTTTTCCTTCAGTAAATCGTACATATATTTAAAGTATTCAACATGACCGCCTTGATACGAAGAAATCGCAATCCCCTGCACATCCTCCTGAATCGCCGCGTTCACAACCTCCTCAACCGAGCGATTATGGCCAAGATGAATGACCTCGGCCCCGCTTGCCTGAAGAATACGCCTCATAATATTGATGGAAGCATCATGCCCGTCAAACAAACTCGAAGCCGTGACAAAGCGAATATGATGCTTCGGCTGATAATTCCCCATCGTAGTCCTCCTTTTAAACTATTTTTATAAAAATAAACGCATCTACTTTTAGCCGTTTCAAAACATTTTATAAAAATGAACTCCATTCACTGTTCGCCATACGTCTAGCATTACGACCTTGCTTGTGTGGACGAATGAATGCCGTGAAATAATTGATCGGTTTGCAGTTCAATGTATTCATCAAGTGTATATAATTTTTGCAGCGCCCAGCGGCGGAACGCCCACATTTGGCCCTCAACAATAATGTTATGGGAAATCAATTCGATCTGCTTTTCTGATAACTGCAGCTCGCCATTGTCGACGCACCTTGTGATCAAGCTCTCAAACATCGCCGCCATTTCCATTTCTTTTTTCAGTACATAGGGAAGGGCATCCTTCGTCAGCGATTTGGCTTCTTGATACATGACAAGAACCTCATCCTGCATCTCATCAATCACTCGGAAATAATGACGGACACCCATCTTCAGGCTCAAAAGCGTGCCCTTTTTCTGCTCGAGATCCTGCTCGAGGCGCTCGCGAACATGATCATAGATACTGTCGCATACGAGATAAAGGACGTCTTCCTTGGAGCGGATGTACTCATAAAGTGTCCCGATGCTAAAACCGGCCGCTTTCGCGATTTCCCTTGTTGTCGTCCGATGAAATCCCTTTTCCTTAAAAAGGCTGACGGCCCCTTTGATCATTTGATCACGCCTTTTCTGAACCAGGCGTTCATCCTTTACAGAAGCCAGTACTTCCCGCTTTTTCATCATGCTCTAACCGCCTTATTTCGTGATCATCCGTGAGATAACGAGGCGTTGAATTTCTTGCGTTCCCTCGTAAATTTGCGTGATTTTTGCATCGCGCATAAATCGCTCAACAGGATAATCCTTTGTATAGCCATACCCGCCAAAAACTTGTACGGCCTCGGTTGTTACCTTCATCGCTGTATCGCCAGCAAATAACTTGGACATCGCTGACTCCTTGCCGTACGGCAGACCTTGTGACTCCAGCCATGCGGCTTGATAGGTTAATAATCTCGATGCCTCAATCCCGGTTGCCATATCCGCCAGCTTAAAGCCGATTCCTTGATTGGCGACGATTGGTTTACCAAATTGATGGCGTTCCTTTGCATAATCCACGGCAGCATCGAGCGCCCCTTGAGCAATTCCCACGGCTTGCGCAGCGATGCCGTTGCGGCCGCCATCAAGCGTCTGCATTGCAATTTTAAAGCCTTCGCCTTCTGCGCCGAGTCGATTGGCAACAGGAACCTTGCAATCTTCAAAAATAATTTCTGTTGTTGGTGAGGAACGAATGCCGAGTTTCTTTTCCTTTTTTCCAACCGAGAAGCCTGGGAAGTCGCTCTCGATAATAAACGCGGTCGTTCCTCTTTGTTTACTTGTTGGATCGGTTAGTGCAAACACGACATAAATGTCGGCCACGCCGCCGTTTGTAATAAAGATTTTCGAACCATTGAGGACATAGTGATCTCCTTCTAGGCGTGCGGTTGTTCTCATCCCGCCTGCATCTGAACCGCTGCCCGGCTCTGTTAAGCCGTACGCGCCAATTTTGGTTCCTTCTGCCAATGGGCGCAGATAGGTTTGCTTTTGCTCCTCACTGCCAAATTTATAAATCGGCCAGCCGGCTAGAGAAGTATGGGCGGAGAGCATCACGCCTGTCGATGCATCAACACGCGACAGCTCCTCAACGGCAATACAGTAAGCAAGATAATCGCTGCCAATCCCGCCGTATTCTTCCGGCCACGGAATCCCGGTTAAGCCAAGCTCCGCCATTTTGTCAAAAATCTCGCGGTCAAAGCGCTCTTCCTCATCCCGCTCTGCGGCGGTCGGTGCTACTTCATTGCGCGCAAAATCCCGTACCATTTTCCGGATCATTTCATGTTCTTCAGAAAGTTTAAAGTTCATTTCAAGTCCCCCTATTTGGATGAATATATATTAAAAGATTAAGATTTGAACTTAGATTACTGTCTAGCTCCAGCGCCTGGGCAAGGCGCTTCCGCTTTTCTTTAAAGATGCTTACTAATCACAATCCGTTGAATTTCACTCGTGCCTTCATAAATTTCGGTTATTTTCGCGTCACGGAAATAGCGTTCAACCGGATAATCTTCGGTATAGCCGTAACCGCCAAATACTTGGATCGCTTCGGTTGTTACCTCGACCGCTGTTTTGGTCGCGAACAATTTCGCCATCGACGCCTCCAAGGTACATTTCAACCCATGAGTTCGTAAATAAGCAGCCCGATAGACTAATAGTTTTGCCGCTTCGACACTTGTCGCCATGTCGGCTAGTTTGAAACCAATCCCTTGTTGGCGGGCGATCGGCTTGCCAAATTGCTGGCGGTCTTGGGCATAGGTGGTTGCGGCTGACAGTGCGGCCTCCGCAATCCCCAGTGCTTGGGTCGCAATTCCGATGCGGCCGACATCCAGGTTCGCCATGGCGATTTTAAAGCCTTCGCCTTCGACGCCGAGAAGGTTCTCTGCTGGAACTTGCATGTCCTCGAACGTGAGCTGGACAGTTCTCGAACCATGTAAGCCCATTTTCTTCTCATCCTTACCGACGATAAAGCCAGGGGTATTTTTTTCAACAATAAACGCAGAAATACCCTTGCTGCCCTGTTCCGGATTCGTTTTGGCAAAAACAATATAGACATCGGCCTCGCCGCCGTTCGTAATGAACACCTTTGAGCCATTGATGACGTAATGATCACCCTTCTTGACCGCACGGGATTTTAAGCTGGCGGCATCGGAACCGGAACTTGGCTCGGTTAAGCAAAAAGCACCAAGGTATTCCCCTGAAGCAAGCTTCGGCACATACTTCTTTTTCTGTTCTTCTGAGCCGAAATAGACGATCGGGTTGGTGCAGACCGAGGTATGGACTGATAGAATCACTCCCACCGTCGCACTTACCTTGGAAAGCTCATGAATCGCTAGGATATAGGAGGTGAAGTCCATCGCGGCTCCACCGTATTTTTCAGGTACAGGAATTCCCATCAGGCCAAGTTCGCCCATTTTGCGGAGGATTTCGCGCGGGAATTCGCCTCTTTCCATCTTTTCAATAAACGGTGCAATTTCGCTGTTGGCAAAATCGCGAACCATTTTTCGCATCATTTCTTGCTCTTCGGTGAATGAAAGATTCATGGTGGTCTCCCCTTTGGAGGAATCTAATATCGTGGTACTCATCATCATCACGACCCCTTTTTCGAAGAAACTATGTTTATTGGTATGTATAAAAACCGCGTCCTGTTTTCTTGCCGAGCCAGCCTGCTTTCACATATTTGCGGAGGAGCGGGCAGGGACGGTATTTGTCGTCACCAAAGCCTTGGTGAAGCGTTTCCATAATGTACAAGCATGTATCTAAGCCGATAAAATCCGCTAAGGTTAACGGTCCCATGGGGTGGTTCATGCCGAGTTTCATGACTTCGTCGATCGCTTCCTTCGTAGCCACGCCCTCGTAAAGCGTATAAATGGCTTCATTGATCATTGGCATCAGAATTCGGTTCGAGACAAAACCAGGGAAATCATTGACTTCAACCGGTACCTTGCTTAAGGTTTTAGTCATATCTTCAATAACTTGGTACACTTCGTCAGCAGTCGCAAGACCGCGGATGATTTCGACGAGCTTCATGACTGGAACTGGGTTCATGAAGTGCATGCCGATGACTTTTTCCGGACGCTTGGTTGCCGCCGCAATTTCGGTGATTGGCAGTGATGAGGTATTGCTTGCTAGTATCGTATGTGCTGGGGTAATGTCATCGAGTTGGGCAAAGATTTTTGTTTTGATGTCCATATTTTCAACGGCAGCCTCGATGACAAGATCGACGTCACTGGCATCATTTAGGTCGGTTGAAGTGGTAATGTTGCTGAGAACTTCCTGTTTTTGCTCTTTGGTTAAGCGCCCTTTGTCAACGTTCCGTGTTAGTATTTTATTGATACCTGCTAAGCCACGTTCCACCAATTCCGGTTTTAGATCATTTAAGATGACCGTGTATCCCGCTTGGGCACAAACTTGAGCAATCCCTGAGCCCATTTGTCCTGCACCGATCACCATAAGCTTTGAAATCTTCATTTTTTCCCCTCCGAAGTAAGGCCGGAACAAGTCCGACCTAGATTTTTTATGTTTTTGTCTATTTTTACATCGGTTTTGTGTTATTTTAAGAGTACTTTTGAGTCATCTCAGGTGCTTTTTGTTTTTTCAAACAAGCTTTTGTACCATCTCAGGTGTTTTGTGTTTTTTCAAACAAGCTTTTCGAGTTATCTCAGGTGTTTTGTACGAGTTTCTATGTGTTTTGTGCCATTCCGACAAGGTTTTGTGCCATTTCCCGATGGTTTTGTGCCATTTTTGAATGGTTTTGTGCCAAAATTCAACTGTTTTGTGCAATTAGACATTATTTGGAAAAAACTAACTCCAAAAGTTAGCTTTTAGGAACCCTCCGTTGAAACACGACTCCTATTAATCAAATTAAAATCTCACCCTAGAGATCAGCCCTTCGGAACCTCGATCATCACGGCATCCCCTTGGCCGCCGCCGCTGCAAATTGCAGCAATCCCAATTCCGCCGCCGCGGCGCTTTAATTCATGCATTAACGTAAGGATAATGCGCGCCCCGCTGGCACCAATCGGATGACCTAAGGCAACCGCACCGCCATTGACATTGACTTTTTCTGGATCTAGCCCAGCAATTTTCCCGCTCACTAAGGCAACTGCAGCGAAGGCCTCATTGATTTCAAATAAATCTATTTCCGCCAACGTTTTCCCTGTTTTTCGTAACAACTCATTAATAACAAGTCCCGGTGTTTTCGGGAAATCCTTCGCTTCCACAGCGACCGCCGCATGGCCGATAATCACAGCTTCCGCCTGCCTGCCTTCACGAATTGCACGCTCTTCACTCATTAACACGAGGGCTGCTGCTCCGTCGTTGACTCCTGGGGCATTTCCAGCTGTAATCGTGCCGGTTGAATTAAATACTGGTGCTAATTTAGATAACCGTTCAATCGATGTGTCTTTACGCGGTGATTCATCATTCTCCACAACAAGTGGTGCACCCTTTCGTTGTGGAACCTCAACCGATACGATTTCTTCCGCAAATTTCCCGCTCTCCATTGCAGCAATCGCGCGCTTGTGGCTTCGCAATGCCCACTCGTCCTGTGCTTCCCGGCTAATTTCCATATCGGCAGCCGCTACGTTGCCGTAAGTGCCCATGTGAGCGCCGGTAAAGCTGCAGGTTAACCCATCATGAATCATTAAATCTTTGACCTGCGCGTCACCCATTCGGAAGCCCCAGCGTGCTTTTGGTAAAACATATGGTGCATTGCTCATCGATTCCATTCCGCCTGCAACAATCACTTCTTCATCGCCAGCACGGATGATTTGGTCTGCCAAGGTGACACTGCGCATCCCAGACGCACAAACCTTATTGATCGTTTCGGTTTTCACTTCCCACGGTAATCCGGCGTGATGCACTGCTTGGCGCGATGGAATCTGCCCCTGTCCCCCTTGTAAAACAGTTCCAAGAATGACTTCCTGTACGTCTTCAGGCTTCATTTCAGCACGAACTAATGCCTCGTTTACGGCAATTCCCCCTAGTTGGGAGGCAGTAAAGCTGCTTAATGTTCCCCCTAATTTTCCAAAAGGCGTTCTAACCCCGCTTAAAATGACCGTTCTTCCCAATCAAAACACTCTCCCTTTTCTTAATATTCAGTCAAACTTTTGTAAAAAAAATCGCGGCGACTGAACGCTCGCTCGGGTAGGAACCAAAAAAGAAACGCAGGCTCCTGCTTTTTTCAAAAAATGTTAATGTAAGCGTTTTTATCCATATACTTTATTCTACATAAAAAAGAGCAGAAGTTGAATTGTTTTACACGAAATTTTAAAAATTTTATGAATATGTAAACAAATCGAACTCCTGCTCCCCATTAAAAACTAAGCCACTTCCCCGCAAACCGCTTTTTCAAGCAGCTCGGCCACATCGTAAGTCGAAACCTTTTCTTCCACTTCTTTTGCCTTCGTACCATCTGACAGCATCGTTAAGCAATACGGACAGCCTGAACTGATCACCGACGGATTAACTGCCAGGGCCTGCTCGGTCCTAGCCACGTTAATGCGGTGTCCGGTTTCTTCCTCCATCCACATCAAACCGCCGCCAGCACCACAGCACATCGCCTTCTCTCTGTTCCGCTCCATTTCAATCAACTTCACGCCCGGAATAGATTTAAGAATCTCACGTGGTGCATCATAGACATCATTGTAACGGCCTAAGTAACAAGAATCATGGAAAGTGATCGTTTCATCGACCGAGTGTTTCGGCACGAGCTTGCCATCGCGAACTAACTCATAAAGAACCTCGGTATGATGGAACACTTCGACATCCTTTAAGCCAAAATCAGGGTATTCATTTTTGAAAATATTATAAGCATGCGGGTCAATCGTGACGATTTTCTTGACCTCTGCTTTTTCAAATTCCTCAATATTCTTCGCTGCCAGGTCTTGGAACAAGAATTCATTGCCGAGACGACGTGGTGTGTCACCAGAATTTTTCTCTTTGTTGCCAAGAATCGCAAATTTCACGCCTGCTTCGTTCAGCAGCTTCGCAAACGATAAGGCAATCTTTTGGCTGCGGCTATCGTAAGAGCCCATGGCGCCTACCCAGAAAAGGTATTCAAATTCTTCGCCGGCTTTATTCATCTCTTTCACAGTTGGCACATGAACATCTTCGCGGGCCTCGCGCCAAGTTTCACGTTCCTTTCGGTTCAAGCCCCATGGATTGCCTTGGCGTTCAATATTCGTCATCGCACGCTGGGCATCCGCATCCAATTTCCCTTCGGTTAAAACCAAATAACGGCGCAAGTCAATAATTTTATCGACATGCTCATTCATGACTGGACATTGGTCTTCACAATTCCGGCACGTTGTACATGCCCAAATTTCTTCTTCGGTAATGACATCGCCAATCAAGCTTGGGCTATAAGCAAGGGTAGCAGCGGATTCCTGTGCGCCTTGACCTGCAGATGCAAGCGCCAGTTGATTTCCCTTTGTATTCGCAAATGCAATCGTTGGCACCCACGGCTGTTTCGAGGTAACCACAGCACCGTGATTCGTCAAGTGGTCACGAAGTTTGACAATTAAGTCCATCGGTGACAGCATTTTACCTGTTCCCGTTGCCGGACACATATTCGTACAGCGGCCGCATTCAACACAAGCATAAAAATCGATCATTTGGTGCTGCGTAAAGTCTTCTATTTTTCCAACCCCAAACGTTTCTTGGGATTCATCTTCAAAATCAACTTTTTTCAACTTTCCTGGTTTATCTAACCGGTTAAAATAAACATTCGCTGGTCCCGCAATTAAGTGGGCATGCTTGGACTGCGGTACGTATACTAAAAACGTTAACAGGAACAATAGGTGTGCCCACCAAGCGATGTAGAAAATTACAATGGAGGCGGTTTCATTTATCCCTGAAAAGATCAGCGAAATCGTCGAGGCTACCGGTTCTGTCCATGAAGCCTCTTCCCCGTGCCAGATCAGACCCATTCCGTTACCAAGTAAAACAGAAAGCATTAAACCACCAATAAATATAAGGACAAGACCGGATTTGAAGTTCCGCTTTAGGCGGACTAATTTTTCCACATAGCGGCGATAAAAAGCCCAAATGACAGCCACTAAGATCATCAGTGTGACAAGCTCTTGGAAAAAAGTGAACCCTGCATAAAGAGGTCCAAGCGGCAAATGTGCCCCAGGTTTAATCCCTTTGATAATAAAATCAATCGCGCCAAATTGGACCAGAATAAAGCCGTAGAAGAACATGACGTGCATGATCCCGCTTTTCTTATCCTTCAGCAGTTTCTTTTGGCCAAACACATTGACCCAAATTTTTTGAAGCCGCTCTTTCACATTGTTATCAAACTCAACCTTTTTCCCGAGTTTAATAAATTCAATTCGGGTTTTGACGACATACACAAACAGACTGACTGCGTAAGCGGTTACAGCAAGAAATGCAATCAGGTTGACCCAGAGTAAACCATTCATACAAATGCCCCTTTCCGATAACTTCTAGAAAATAATTAATTTTCAGAATCTACACTTAACTCTATTATATTATGAATGAGCATTCAGTCAAATAGTTTTTGAAAAGTTTCTCTAACTTATAGAAATGAACGCTTTCGGAAAAACTAACAAAACTGATTGGAGGAAAGAATTCTGATGACGTTTGCACTCTTTTCGAGCGTAGTCCTATTTTTCATCATTCTATGGCTTGTATTAGATTTTATCTTAGGTAAAAGGAAGCATCTTTCCATTGTCAGTCGAAGAGAAACAGCCATCATACATGGAAATTTTGATATTTTCACCCACGGAAAGAAGTTATTCGCCGACTATTTCCATGAACTGCGGAACGCGAAAAAGCATATTCATGTGCTATTTTATATTGTTAAAGACGATGCGATTAGTCAGGAGTTTTTCTCTATTTTAAAAGAAAAGGCACGGGCCGGGGTCGAAGTTCGGCTTCTTATTGACCGGCTTGGCAGCTGGAAGGTGAAGAAGGCGGCTGTTAAGGCGTTGCAGAAGGCGGGAGTTCGATTTGCTTTTAGCAATACAATCAAGCTTCCCTTCCTTTTTTATTCTTCGCAGATTCGGAATCACCGCAAGGTCACGATTATTGACGGGGAAATTGGGTATCTCGGCGGTTTTAACGTAGGGAAGGAATATATTGACGAAGAGCCTTCCTTGGGGATCTGGCGCGATTACCATTTAAAAATCACCGGCCAGAGCGTTAATTTTTTGCAAAGTGAGTTTCTGTTTGATTGGCACGAGTATGCGGGGGAAGATATCATGGGGAATCCGGCCTATTTTCCGACCCTGGCTGATGGTCCTGTCCGCCATCAGTTTGTTCCAACGGAAGCCAATCAATTAGAGCAAAATTATCTTCGTCTGATTCAAAAAGCAACCCATTCGATGATCATTGGCACTCCATACTTTATTCCATGTCCTAAGATTTTGGCCGAGTTACTTGAAGCCATAAAACGAGGGGTTCAGCTTTCCATCATCGTCCCGTATACCGCTGACCATCTGCTTGTCCAAGAGGCTTCGTTCCGTTATTTACGGAAGCTGATTCGAGCGGGGGCGGCAGTGTATCAATATAAAAAGGGTTTTTACCATGCCAAAACAATCGTCATTGATGACAAACTCTGCGATATCGGCACCGCCAATTTTGATAAACGAAGCATGTATTTAAACAAGGAAATCAATTGCTATATTTATGACCCAGCCTTTATCGAGCGCTTGATGGATATTCTCAAAAAGGACATCGATGACTCAGAACCTCTGACATTAGCTGAACTTAACAAACCGAACCCTGTCCGCACCATCAAAGAAGGCATTGCTGCGGCCGTTTCCTATTTTTTATAAAAAAGGAGTTTGTCTATGAAGATTCGGTTTGGGTATGTTTCACATGCGATTAGCTTATGGGATGCTTCGCCCGCTAAAACGCTGACATTTACTCGCTATCAGCAGTTAAGCCCCGAGGAACGGCAGGAAAAATTGCTTGATGTGACAAAGCAAAATCTGGACCACACCCTCAGGATGCTCTACTACAATATTGCTCATCAACTTGAATTGTATCGAATGTCTAGTTCGATTGTCCCGCTAGCGACCCATCCCGAAGTGAACTGGGACTTTGTGACCCCCTTTCGCTTGGTGTGGCAGGAAATAGGTGAACTGGTTAAAAGGAAAGGGCTGAGGGTGAGTTTTCATCCGAATCAATTTACCTTGTTTACCTCATCGCAAACGAAAATTACCGACAATGCCGTGATCGACATGAGCTACCATTATCGAATGTTTGAAGCGATGGGACTGGAGCAGGAAGGACTGATTAATATCCATATCGGTGGTGCTTATGGTGATAAAC
Organism: Bacillus sp. ISL-77; assembly: GCF_018613105.1. NCBI lineage: Bacteria > Bacillati > Bacillota > Bacilli > Caryophanales > Bacillaceae > Bacillus > Bacillus sp. ISL-77. The sequence goes on along the minus strand of NZ_JAGGQY010000007.1, from coordinate 4,426 downwards.
GGGAAACTTTACCACGATTCCATCAAAACTTAACCAAGCTGCCAGCGCCGATTAAACGCGTGATGACGCTGGAAAATGATGATAAAACGTATAATGCTGAAGAAACGTTAGCCGCCTGTGAAAAGGAAACGATACCATTTGTATTCGATTATCATCACCATATCGCCAATCTGTGTGAAACCGCACTTGAGGATTTGCTGCCGAGGATTTTTCAGACGTGGAAGCATGCACACCACATCCCGAAGGTACATATTTCCTCCCCCAAAAACGAAAAGGAATTCCGCTCCCACGCTGATTTTGTTGACCCTGAATTTATCATGCCTTTTTTGAAAATGCTGCGCGAAGTCGGTGTGGATATTGATTTCATGATTGAGGCCAAAGCAAAGGATCAAGCCGCTCTGAAATTAATCGAAGATCTCAGCCGGATCCGCGGCTTTAAACGGGTCAGCGGCGGTGCTGTTGAGGTGAAATAGACTAGCCGCTGGGTCCTTGGGCTAGACACAATAGAAAAAAGTCTTCGAACGACTTCGAAGACTCTTTTCTATTCCTCAATTAAGTTTAAAACAGGAACTTCCCGTTCATTATCGGGGTCCGTTCTTGAGTATATTCGCGCCACTTGTGTGGCCTCATCGACATGTTGAATGATCACAGGCGTCCCCTCGTAAGTGACATTAAACATATCGGCAGATTCGACGATTTCCTTTGCTCTTCCCACATTCATCCGCTTCATCCACTCCTCGCTCAAAGTTCCCTACTAGTATTTGCCTTTTATTAGGTAATATTCATAAATATGGACAAGTTTACCCAGATAAATTTTTCCTGTTTTTCAAGTTACTGTCAGGTTTTGATCCTTTACTGTCCAGTTTACTTAGTTTACTGTCCAACTCTCCGATTTATTGTCGACTTTAATCAACTTACTGTCCACTTTTTCCAGTTTACTGTCCATTATTAAAAGTTTACTGTCCACTCCTCATAATTCCGAATATTCACACAACAATAACAACATCCACAATAAAAAAAGCCCCCTTAACCATGTAAGGGAGCTGAGAAATTACATTTTTTCCGGAGCAGAAACGCCAATCAACGCCAGCGCATTACGGAGTGTAATCTGCACCGCTCGCACCAACGCGAGGCGCGCCTTAGTGCGCTCTACATTATCAAGGTCGAGCACCTTTTCCGCATTATAAAAACTGTGGAACGTCGACGCTAAATCAAAGATATAGTTCGTAATCCGGTGCGGGACGCGCTTCTGTGCGGCCTCGCCAACAGCCAACGGGAACTCACCAAGCTTCTTCAATAAATCCATTTCCTTTTCCGATGCTACTAACGAAAAATCTGCATCCGCATCAACGCGAACACCCTGCTCCTCACCCGAACGCAGAATACTAGAAATCCGTGCATGGGCATAATGAGCATAATAAACCGGATTTTCATTCGACTCCGACACAGCTAAATCCAAATCAAAATCCATATGTGTATCCGAGCTGCGCATCGCAAAGAAATAACGCGTCGCATCGAGGCCGACCTCATCAACCAAATCACGCATCGTGACCGCTTTCCCGGTCCGTTTACTCATCTTCATCTTCTCGCCATTTTTATAAAGGTGAACCAACTGAATGATTTCCACCTCAAGCGCCTCGCGGCTAAACCCGAGCGCCTGAATCGCCGCCTTCATCCTTGGAATATAGCCATGGTGATCCGCACCCCAAATATTAATCAACTTCTCAAAACCGCGGCCCAACTTGTCCTTATGGTAAGCAATATCCGGCGTCAAATACGTATACGATCCATCCTGCTTAATTAACACACGGTCCTTGTCATCGCCGAAATCGGTCGAGCGGAGCCAAGTCGCACCGTCTTCCTCATACACATAACCGCTCGCCCGCAATGCGGCCAACGCCTCATCAATTTTTCCATTTTTATAAAGAGACGTTTCCGAGTACCACACATCAAAGCCAACGCGGAAATCCTCAAGGTCCTGCTTCAACTTCGCCATTTCATATTTCAGACCGTACTCACGGAAAAATTCCTGGCGCTTTTCAACGGAAACATGCACATACTTGTCTCCAAATTCTTCAGCCAAAGTTTTCCCAATGCCAATAATATCAGCACCATGGTAGCCGCCCTCCGGCATTTCTTTTTCCAAACCAAGTGCCTGGAAATACCGTGCTTCCACCGACAGTGCCAGATTATTAATCTGGTTCCCAGCGTCATTAATATAGTACTCACGCGAAACATCATAGCCCGCTTTGTCCAAAATGTTACATAACGAATCGCCGACCGCTGCACCGCGGGCATGACCCAGGTGCAAGTCACCCGTTGGATTGGCAGACACGAACTCCACCATTATTTTCTCGTTGCCGCCAACCGTGGTCTCACCGTACCGCTCACCAGCCTTTAGAACAGTCGGAATCAGCTCCGTTAAATAACTATTATTCATATAAAAATTAATAAACCCCGGCCCCGCCAGTTCAATTTTTTCAATCGAAGCCTTTGAGCGGTCTATATTCTCAATCAATGCTTCCGCAATCACTCTTGGCGCCTTCTTCGCAACACGAGTCAGCTGCATCGCCATATTCGTCGAATAATCACCGTGCACCTTCTCCTTCGGCGTTTCAAGAACAACAGCAGGAATCTGCTCCTCCGTTGCCAGACCCGCCTTCAGCACCGCCGCGCGAATCTCTTCCTTTAACTTACTTTGAACTTGTTCAACTATGTTCATGTTTATCCTCCTGAAAGGTAATTTCCAAATGGTATGTACCGGCATGCGAGCCCTGCATCGTAAAATCATAAAGGATATCAATCAAGCCATCCGAATGCTCAATCCACTTTGCCAGCGTCATCGTCTCAAAGGTACCAAACGGCATTTCATAACTGCCGCGCAGCTTCTTGTGCAAGCGAAACGGCAAACGCATCTTCACCGCACCACCGCGCAAAATCAGCGCCTCATCCCCAGCCACCTTCACAATCGTCCGAACATTGCCCTCATCCTGCACCTCTTCATACTTAAGAAACGAGGCCCCATCTTTTTGCAGATAACGGCCAAACACCGCCAGCTCATAGACTTCCTTGCCCCCATGCTGATGAATCGTCGTTTTCACATTAATTTTCATAGGAATTTCCGTACTAGACAAACGAAATCGCACTTCCTTTTTTCTTTTTTAAAAAGGAACTCAGTAACACTCTTTGGAATGGTTCTAGTCCTAGTAATTGACTTAACTGCGCTATTGCATACTTTTTCTATTATAAACATTGATGGGGAACAAATCAAAAAATGCCCGCCCTCAAAAAGGGTCAGGCAACTTAAATTTGAAAATTGTCTAGCTCCAGCGCCTAGGCGCTCGGGGTCATAAGCCAATCCGTCAAGAAGGTTAAAGAGCAACCTTCTCGCCGGCTCGTCTTATGCCTGTCGCCCCTGGGCAAGGCGCTTCCGCTTTTCTATTTATTTCACCCAGCCAAGCAGCATTTCACGAATTAACTTGCTCGCTGTATTGGCTGTTTGCTCGGAAGGGTCGTAGATTGGCGCAACCTCAACCAGGTCCCCGCCGACAACGTTCACTTCAGAACGGGCAATCGCATGAATAGAGGCAAGCAGCTCTTTTGAAGTGATCCCGCCGCAATCAACCGTACCTGTGCCAGGTGCATGCGCTGGATCAAGGACATCGATGTCAATCGTGACATAGACCGGACGTCCGGCAAGTGTCGGCAGGATTTCTTTTAATGGCTCAAGCACTTCGAACTTCGAAATATGCATCCCGTTTTGCTTCGCCCACTCAAACTCTTCCTTCATCCCTGAACGGATTCCGAACGAATATACGTTACTCGGCCCAATATGTTCCGCAATTTTGCGGATCGGGGTCGAGTGCGACAACGGTTCGCCTTCATATTGCTCACGTAAATCGGTGTGGGCATCAAAATGGATAATCGCTAGATCCGGATACTTTTTATACATAGCTTTCATGACCGGCCAAGAGACCAGATGCTCGCCGCCCATGCCTAGCGGGAACTTGCCGGCAGCAAGGACTTGGTCAACAAAATCTTCAATGATGTCAATGCTCTTTTGTGGATTCCCGAATGGTAGCGGAATATCGCCTGCATCGTAGTACTTAATATCTTCCAGCTCCCGGTCAAGATAAGCGCTATACTCCTCTAAACCAATCGACACCTCACGGATACGGGCCGGACCAAACCGTGACCCCGGACGATAACTAACCGTCCAATCCATCGGCATCCCGTACAGAACAACCTGACTCTCCTCAAAATTTGGATGACTCTTAATAAATACATTCCCTGAATAAGCCTCATCAAAACGCATCTTGTATCCTCACTTTCTATGTAACAACTCTTTAGGTATAGATAAACCTTCTATGTGACCGGAAGCTCTCTTTTGCTTCGATTTCGGTTACGTAGAACCTCTCTACGTGAC
>NZ_JAGGQY010000078.1:0-106174 GCF_018613105.1 Bacillus sp. ISL-77 | reverse complement strand
AAGTTAACTGCTCTTGCAACGTGTAGTTGTTGAGCAATATCCACACCAACAATAAGATGTGTATCGGAAATTCTTTCAATTAGTTGATTTTGTTTGTCTTGCATTTTAAAATTCATAGTAGGGCTTCCTCCTTAAGACTCTGAGTTAGATTGGACTCTATACTCGTATCTTACTGAGGGGCTCTATTTTTTTCAAACCTGAAATTTAACGATCTACAGGAATGCTAATCTGCTTCGTTAGTGGAACAAGAAAAAAAGTCGCCGCAGCGACCCTTTATTAAATATAAGCACCCGCACCTTTTCTTCTATTACATATTATGTTCGTACTGTTCACTTAAAGACTTTAATTGGAATTAATGTACACTTGTCCAAAACTTATCCCTCTTTTAAACTAAATATATTCATAACAATAAAGGGAGAAAAAACGTGAACAAAATACTCGCATTTTTAGCAACCTTTTCGATACTAATGGTTCTTAATTTCGGTGCAGCACATCTTTTTCAAGCCAATATTGTTGATTTAACTTTTCCAGTTGGAATACTTGGAATCCTAATTACTGCACCGAATAATCCAATGACCGATTTATTTAACAGCCAAACCTACATGGAAGTTGAGGGAAAAAGAGGCGCTAAATTTGGCAGAATACCAATCTTTGCTTCCGTTGCTTATACTTTATTTGCGATTATCATTACATTCTTTTATTACAAAAGCTATTTCATATAGTTTGAATAAACCGTTCTTACTGTACTGCTATGATTAGCAGCACTTTTGTTTTAGTACGCATTTTAGGTCAAATGCGATAAAAAAGAGAGATGTATTTTCATCTCTCTTCTTAAAGTAAACTGCCCCGTTATTGGAACAAGAAAAAAAGTCGCCGCAGCGACCCTTTTTTAAACATAAGCACCCGGTAGTTGAAGAAGCACCTTCTCTACTTCAAACTGTGGAATAAATTCTAAAAATTCTTTTCAATAAATTTCGCACGAACGTTCATTCGTGTATAATTTATATATGCCTTATTAAGGAGGAATTTTTATGAAGTCAATCGATTTAATTATTCTAAACTTTAATGAAGTAAGAAGGAGAAGCATAAAGGTCTGGACATCTATTCCTGAGGAAAAGCTTTACTGGAAGCCAGATGATGAAGCAATGAATTGCCTAGAAATGATTAGGCACGTACTAGAAAGCGAACATTATTATGACCTTGCAATTAGAAATAGAGGGAGTTTATCTCTTTTCGATTCCCCTTTCGAAAATCAGCCCTTCACTTCTGTAAATGCTGAATTGGAATTTGCAGAACCCTACCGAAAGCAATTCATAGATACTATTAGGTCATTTTCTGAAGGCGATTTAGAAAATATTAAAATTGACCGCTCTGAATCGGGGTACATAAGGGATTTAGGGGATATGCTTTTACGTGTTGCCTATCACGAATCCGTTCATACTGGGCAGTTATTGGATTATTTAAGGACCGCAGGGGTTCCAAGAATCCGTATCTGGGATTAAGCAAATCCATTGGTGCTATCACAAAAGTGGTACACCTTTTTAATTACACAGGTTGTGTCAAATGTGGCATTAACGAGAAAGATATTTTCATTTCTCTTCTTCCACTAATCTGCTCCTTTAGCACAATAGAAAAGCTGCCTTATTACACCTACGATGCAGTTACAATCTTCAACTTTTACACTCAGTTTTTTAACAAGAAAAAAGCCACCAGGATGTAGCTAACTCTTTAATCCTTGCTCCCGTTCGTAGAAATATGGGGAAGAAATCGAATCCATTATGTCTCAAATATTAATTAATCTTCAGTTCCTAATACGTCTGTATATGGGGGGACATACCCCATCTTACGTATCATAGCTACAATTTGTCCCTTGTGATGAAATTCGTGAGTAAAGGTATGCATAAGCAATTTACCTGGCGTATTGGTTATTGTTTATGGTGCTTCTCTCCAAGGGATCATCCTCTGAATCGATTTTCATGTTTATTGGTTTACGCCTCCATCACACCAAGCCTCTTTGGGCATGGGTACGCCTTATTCTTTTTAAGTTCTTTCCCGGAATAATTGTTTCCAATAAATTGCGAAAATACAGTTTCAATTAAACCATAAATCATATGCCTGGCGACAGTATGTTTCTAGTAACTCTGCTTATATGGATGAAGATGGTTATTTTGGGTTTTAGGGCCTTATAGATGATGTAATAATAATAGCAGGCAAGGGTGTTGGTCCCAACGAACCTTTAGGTAATCTCATAGGTGAAACAGGATAAATGAATTGGTTAGATTCATACCTGTCATTTTTTATTATCAATATTCGCACACTTTAATGCAATAAAAAAATAGCTCTATTAACTAGTATAGTAAAAAAGCACCAGGCTTCGTTTGTATAGGGGGTCTCGCTGACATTTCGCGGATTTTATACGTTAAAAAACATAATATTCTGTTATAATAGATCTCAGTTAAATGTAGCTAAATTGAACTAGAGGTGAATCAAAATGTATTGGACTCCATTATTTGAAAATGATGTACCAGTAGTACTCTTCGTCTCTTAATGGAGTGAAGGTGACTACCTCTCTCCGTTAGGGCATTTTCGACCTAAATAAAGGACGGAGGGTATAAAAAATGAAAAACACCATATTAGGTTCTATATATTTAGCTTTAGCTTCCAGTATTTGGGGTGGCATGTACGTTGTTGTAAAAATTGTAGTATCCGTCATACCTCCACTGGAACTTGTGTGGATGCGATATTTAGTGGCTATTGTCGCACTTCTCTTTATCGGCTTAATAACACGACAAAAATGGCGAATCGAGAAACGTCATTTCTTAATAATCATAGCCATTGGAATAATTGGTAATGCCATTTCAATTGTTACACAGGAAACTGGTACAATGCTATCCTCAGCACAAATGGGAGCCATAATAACTTCTTCAACACCAGCATTTATGGTTATTTTTGCTCGCTTACTCCTTAAAGAACGGTTGACGTTAAAAAAGGGACTCTCCGTTTGTTTAGCAACAATTGGGGTTTTTCTCATTGTTGGATTTGGTCATATGGATTTGTCCAATAAACTTGGTGGTATTTCACTGCTTATTGCTGCTTTAACGTGGGCACTCATGTCTGTACTTGTAAAGCGTGTGCCGAGTAATTATTCACAAATTGTAGTAACGACGTATTCCATCTTGGTAGCCATAATAGTGTTGACCCCATTTGTTTTGCCACGGTTACACGCAATTAATATCTCTCAATTGACTCACCCGACTATTTGGGGAGGACTTTTGTATTTGGGTATTGTCTCAACAGCTGGTGGATTTCTACTATGGAATCGTGGATTGCAAATGCTTAATGCCTCAAGTGGGGGGATATTTTTCTTCTTTCAACCCGTGGTTGGTACATTACTTGGATGGCTTATTCTAAAAGAGAACATAGGTGTAACGTTTTGGATTGGCTCTATCCTAATTCTCACAGGTGTTTTATTCGTTATCATCGAGAAGAAATAGTAATGAAACCCCTTCAACTATATTGAAGGGGTTTCAGACTGTCGACAAATCCGAAAAGCTAGGGTTTGCCCGCAGTCTTTTTTATGTCTTTGTTAAATTGTCTGTTNNTTACTTTTGCTGCCATGAATTTGAAAAAGATGGCCAACTGGACATGGAAAAGTCCAGAAATGGTGTAAAAACAGGCATAGGATAGGTCTAAATTTTGCTCTTGCGAGCAAAAAATCTACAAAAAGGCATCCGAATGGGCTCATTCGAATGCCTTTTGTCTACAATCTGAGGCAGAGAGAAAGTCTCTGCCCTTTTTATTTTATATATTTACTTGAAACATAACCTGTTGCTTTACCAAATTTGATTTTTTTCCATGAACCTGTTGTTGAGACAATGGTTACTGATTGATTTTTCTTTAAAGTACCAATTACCTTGCTTTTGGTTGATGTTGTTGCACGTACATTAAGACGTGATACAGTTACTTTTCCCGTTTTTGGTTTGACCACTTTTTTTACAACGAAAGTAGTTGTCACGCTCGAACGGTTTTTACTTGTGTCTGTCGCAGCCATCACTACAGAGTATTTCCCATTTCCAAGGGAGGCAGTGCTGTATCCTAGGTTGATTGTACCTGCTTTTGTTATAACGTCCTTTTTCAGGTAGCTAAGAGTTTTACCAGAACTATTTTTTATATAGACGGTTACATATGCAGTTTCGTTTGTTTTAAAAGAAATACCGGCTTTATTTTTTGTGTTATCTACACTTGCCTTAACGCTGCTAAATTTGGGAGCGGTCTTGTCTTTTACAGCCACAACTTTTTTTACTTCAAAAGATGGCAACGTCGATGATCGGTTATTACTCAAATCTTCAGTAATGATCCCTGCATAGTATTTTCCGTTTGGTAAAGAATTAATGGTATATTCCTTCTTGAGGGTACCTGCATTTATTACAGCTTCTTTTGAAAGATAGGTTATAATATTACCTTTACTGTCTTTAATATAAACAGTTACCTTTGCTTTCTCATTGAAATGAAAAGAGATATAAGCTTTATTTTTCGTGTAATCTACACTGACTTTTACTTCACTTATGTTTGGAGCAATTTTGTCTGAAATCGGAGTTGCTGCCACAGTTGGTTCAGTGGTTTCAGTTGGTGCTTGCACAGCTTTGTCTGCAGGTACCTGTTCATCAGGATCTTCAGAAATTTGGCCAGCTGGGTTTGTAGGTGTTTGTACTGTCTGTTCTTCAGATGCTTGTCCAGTTGGTTCGGAAGGTACTTTTACAACCGTTGTTGGTCGCTCACTATAGTCTTTTACAATTGCTGCTCCTTTATAATAGAAGGCAAGAATCTCATTATATTTTTGACCATCAAGCGCACGGTTCTGGGAACCCCATTGACTTAAACCTACGCCATGACCGTCACCCAGTCCTTCTACGGTGATTGTTTTATCCGTCTCTGTTATGTTCGATAAAAGATAGCTCTTCATGATTCGATTGCCAACCATAGCACGGATCTGTGATGCAGCAACATTTTTGTATTCGAACTTCTGCGGGATATAAGAGCCATTTGCGTTCACTTTATCTTTTCTAAAAAATTCAACCGTAATATTTCCTTTAGACACACGGCCTCCTGATGTTGGTGTGTTTAAAGATAATACAGGTACTGCCGTTATTTTAATTTCTTTTCCGGCATAGCCATGATTTGCCATCCATGCTTTAATCGTGTTTGTTATCGTTGTATCATTTTCATTCATTTGACTCCATGACAAATTGACCGGGTTGAATTGTTGTTTTTTAACAGAAAAATTCCAACCAGTTTTTGCATCAAATTCATCTTCTTTAATAACCAAGTAAGAGACAGGTGTTGAGCCCCAAACATTTGCATTCGATTCTGTTTTCCCGCCATTACTGGCAGAAAAAACCGCACTGATTAAGCGGCCATTTACCTTTAATACTTCCCCTTTTGTTTCATCTACTGCTGCTGTACTATTTGGGTGCCAAACGTAACCACCATACACTTGGTAATTGATCGTATCATCGATGGTGATCGCTTGATAGGATAATGCATACGTTCTAGCTGCAACCGCTTGTGTTTTTAAGGCTTCGCGGTTCCATTCAGCATACATTTCAGAAGGGACGACACCTTTTAAATAATCCTCTAAGAAGATTTCATTAAATGGCCGCACATACTTTGAATTTTCGAGGACAAATTGAAATGAACCTAAATAATTACGATTATTAATAGAAAGATAGTTTGTGTCGTTTAATGGTAAAAGACTTAATGTATCTGCGGTAAAAAGTGGTGTTGTTCCATTTAAAATAGTAATTTTGTTATTATCGTATTTTACGAGATAATTCTTTCCGGTAGTTAAGCGGACAGTTGATTGCTCCACGTTGTAATCGCCTGTAGGTCTTATCGTTATCTCCATTTTATTTCCAAGATAATTGACCAGTTTTACTTTAATCTTTGGTTCTATTTTTTCGGCCGATACACTTAGTATGAGCACGTTAATTAATAATATAAAGGCAAGAAAACCTGCGCCTAATTTTATCAAAATCATTCTCCGTTCTTATGAGGATGAAGTACTTATATAACGATATTACTTTATTAAACTATTAGTTTACAACATGTTATTATTGGTAAGTCGTTCTACTAAATATAAATAATTGTAGAAATAAAAATCCACCAAATTAGGTGAAAAAATAAGTTTTCCGACATATATCTACATATCTCGAGTTGAATCAGCAAACACAATCAAAATATGTTATAATAAAAATAACCTACTGATTTTTCAGTGAGTAACACTAAGGGTAGTAGCTCCTAATCGACTCAAATAGCCATAAGTTTCTTAAAAACTGACTCATTGGAAAATCAACTTAATGACTCGGCAACAGAATTTAAAATATAGAAAGGGTGTTTATATGGAAAATTTTATTGAAACGGTTTATTTCTTAGAAAATCCTGAAAAGAATATTATTAAATTTGCAACTGGCACCCAGCTGCGCTATGAGGACGTAATAAAAGAGGTTTTTGGCGTAGCCTGTATCAATGATTTGCATATGATGATCCAATATAACAAGAGTTTTCAGACAAGCATTTGTAACAGTCATGGTATTAGTGAAAAGAAGATAACTCTTGATAAAATCCTTCGTGTCGCTTCAAAACTGGACATGCTTCGTCTTAAAAAAGAGTTGATGGACCAAAAGAATAACATCCTTTATGAAACTCCTACAGATAGTGATTTAGCCATTACTTGCCCTTTTGATGCCACCATAAAACTTCAAGAAGGTATTTTCCAATGGGATGACAGCAATTTTTCATATAATGCAGTGAAAACTGGTGCCTAATACCTTTGTTGTTAATAAAATAACTAACAAAGGCTAGGTGCCTTTTTTTTGTTTCGGGAGGTTTGGTCCTAAAAAAATCCGATGTTCTAAGGCGACTGCATACCAAAAATAAGTGGTTCCATTGTTTACGCACTTTTTTAGCAGAATTTAAACCCATACAAAAACCCCCCATCTGCTTAAAATGGGAGGTTGAAGGATTGCAGTTAGTTATCGTTGGAATTTAGGTCATTAACGACGTTTTTTCTTATCCGCCTTAGTCATTCTTCCTAATAGAAATGCCCCTGCTGCTACACCAATCACTGTATTCGTTTTTTTATTAAAAACTTGTTTAGCGACAAGATTTAAGTTTTGCGGTCTTTCAGCTAGCCGTCTCATAAAATAACCATACCAGTCATTGCCGAAAGGAACATAGGTACAAAAATTGTAGCCTTCACTGGCAAGTTGCAGCTGCATATCTTTCCTAAACCCATAAAGCATTTGAAATTCGAATTTCTCATTCGAAATATCGTGCTTCTTAACAAATTCTTTCACATGATTAATAATTCGATGATCATGTGTGGCAATCGAAGTGAATTTACCATTTAATAGATGCCATTCGGTAATCTTGATAAAGTTTGCATCAATATCCTTCTTATCTTGATAAGCAATTTCTGCGGACTCTTTGTAGGCACCTTTAACTAGACGAATACGGAAGTTTTTATATCTTTCAAGGTATTCTTGTGCTTTGTGGAAATAAGATTGAATGACGGTTCCAACATTATTATATTCTAGCGACAGGTCGTCCAATAAATTAAATGTTGGCTCAAGATGTTTGAAGTCCTCCATATCAATATTGACAAAAATATCGTATCGATGTGCTTGATCGACGATTTCTCTTACATTATTAAGACAAAATTCATATTCAATATCTAATCCTACTTGAGTTGGTTTTAAGGAGATATGTGCATCCACTTTATTCTCCTGAATCGCGTCGATTACTTTGAGGATTTGTTCTTTCGCAGCTGTCGCCTCTTCTTCTTTAAAAACGAATTCTCCTAAGTTATCAACAGTACAAGAGATTCCTTGAGCATTAAGTTCCTTAATACTTTTAATCATTTCAGGTATATTTGTTCCAGCCACAACACTTTGTGCACCTAATTTAAGGCCGTATTTTTTAGCTGTATTATTTAAAAATTGATTTTGAGATAAGCCGATAAAAATATCTTTCAACATAGCGATTTCTCCTTGCTGTTGTTTTTACCACCATTATAGCATACGCTTTCAATAAAATTTATTTTGAGAATTTTCCAAAATAAAGTGCCTGACACCGCTTAATATTTAGTTTTATTTCAATAGTTTCTGTCGTACAGAATCAAGGTGTAGGAACATGTGATGAAATGCTTCAAAAGGGTCCCTTTTTTCCAAAGCTTCGTATATAGCAATGTGTTGTTGGAGTGTTCGATCACGCTCACGATAGGTAATTTCGCTATCGATTTTTCTAATCGTGATAATTAATGAATCGATCATTCCTTCGACAATTGGATTATCCGCACTTAAGGCAATGATTTGATGAAATTCCTTATCCGCTTCGACATAGTTATTGTCTTTGCTGTTGGCGATAATATCAATCGTCTCTTTTAATTTTGAAAGCTGTTTCTCACCTATTTTCTCTGCTGCAAATGTCACTAATCCTAGTTCTAATGCCATCCGTGCCTCTATGATTGCTGGCAAATTATCATGGGCCAAAGCTAACATGATTGAAAATGGATGACTTCCGATTTTATTGTTAAAAAAAGTTCCTTCACGGGTTTTACGTGTTATTACACCAAGTGTATCGAGTGAACTTAAAGCCTCACGTAACACTGGCCGGCTGACATCTAGAACTTCCATTAGTTCCATTTCAGTCGGTAATTTATCACCTGGTTTCAATTGTCCACTAATTAATAAGTTAATAATACTTTCAACAACCTGCTTCGATAAGGTATTTCGATTTACGGATTCTACAATTATTTTTTTCGGAGAACCAACCATCATTTCGCTCCTTGAATTTTTTGTCTTTATTTGTAAGACTAATAATATTATACCTATATTAGGCAACAATTTATATGAAAAATAGCTGTCGAAAACTCGACAGCTACTTTTTATGGATAAATATTATATTTTTAATACCCGGCAAATATTTTCTGCTGCGAAAGCAAGATTAGCTTCACCTGATTCTAGTGCTTCATTTAAAGATGTAACACCCGTTAAAATTCCAATAATTGCGGTGAATCCATGATCATATAATGGCTCGACACCAGTTCCAATTCTACCTGCAAATGCAATGACTGGAATAGAATATTTCTGTGCGATGGTAGCAACCCCAAACGGTGTCTTCCCAAATAAAGTTTGGCCATCAATACTGCCCTCGCCAGTAAAAACATAGTCTGCACCCTTAACTCTTTCCTCAAGTCCAGTATACTCGATTACAAGTTCGACGCCCTTTTTTAAATGAGCATTTAGAAATGCCATTAACCCTGCACCTAGACCACCTGCGGCTCCTGCACCTTCCGTATGTGCGATATCCTTTCCGAGTTCTTGCTTGATTAAGTCAGCATAAAGAGCTAAATTTTGATCAAGAAGTTGGACTATTTCAGGTGTTGCACCCTTTTGCGGGCCAAAGATTGCGGATGCACCGTTTTCTCCAATTAGTGGATTCGTGACATCACAGGCTACATCAATTTTGACTTGGTTAATTCGGTCATCTAATCCACTTAAATCAATGGAATGTAATTGACCCAACGCACCTCCGCCAAAGACAAGTTCTTCTCCGTTCTTATCCTTAAATGAAACTCCAAGAGCTTGAAGCATTCCAACGCCGCCGTCATTGGTTGCACTTCCGCCAATTCCTATAAGGATACGGGTTACACCCTTGTCTAGGGCAGATTTAATTAACTGACCGGTACCGTATGTTGTTGTGATTAATGGATCGCGATCCTCTGGTTGGATTAATTCTAATCCACTCGCTGTAGCCATTTCAATAACAGCTGTTTGCCCTTCCCCTAAAAGACCAAATTCCGCAAATCTTTTCTCTCCTAAAGGTCCTAGAACTTCAGTTTTGATGATTTCTCCATTAGTCATACTAACAAGAGACTCAACTGTTCCTTCCCCACCGTCCGCCATTGGCACGATTACGCATTCCGCATCAGGGAAAACCTTTAGGATTCCTTTCTCCATAGCAAGTGCAGCATTTTTCGCTGTCATACTTTCCTTAAATGAATCAGGCGCTAACACAAACTTCATAGTAATCTGTCCTTTACATTTAAAGTAGAAAAAATTAATAAATAATTACTCAACCGTTCTATGACAAAGTATGAGTTTAATGGTTTTTTAGTTATGTCCCAACCTTGTATTAAGAGTAAAAAGTTTAGGGTGACCTTTCAGCCACCCTAATTTTTTTATCGGACTAAACAAGGACGTTTATTATCGAATTTCCAGTCTGGAATTAAGAATTGCATTCCGACTGCATCATCGCGAGAGCCTAGTCCCATGTTGTTATACATTTCATGTGCTTTCATAATTTGATCCATATCCACTTCAACGCCTAGACCTGGTTTGTTAGGAACTGTAATGTCACCGTCAACAATTTGGAATGGCTCCTTAGTTAACCGTTCTGTCCCTTCCTGCCAAATCCAGTGAGTATCTATTGCAGTAATCTCGCCAGGAGCTGCAGCGGCAACATGTGTAAACATAGCCAGTGAGATATCGAAATGATTATTTGAGTGGGAGCCCCATGTTAGTCCCCATTCATTACACATTTGCGCTACACGTACTGAACCCTGCATTGTCCAGAAATGTGGATCGGCAAGTGGAATATCTACTGATTGTAAGGAAATGGTATGGCCCATTTGACGCCAATCGGTTGAAATCATATTCGTTGCTGTTGGAAGACCCGTTTGTCTTCTAAACTCAGCCATAATTTCACGTCCAGAATAACCATTTTCAGCACCGCAAGGATCTTCAGCATAAGCAAGAATTCCATGCATATCTTTACATAGCTCAACTGCTTCTTTTAATGACCATGCTCCATTTGGATCAAGAGTGATTCTTGCATCAGGAAAACGTTCTTTTAATGCTTTGATGGCTTTCATTTCTTCCTTGCCGTCTAATACGCCGCCTTTTAGCTTAAAGTCTTTGAAGCCATAAAGCGCTTGAGATGCTTCTGCAAGACGAACAATTGCTTCCGGTGTTAACGCTTCTTCATGACGAATTCGATACCAATCTACATCAGAATCTTGATTACTATAATAAGGTAAATCAGTCTTATTACGGTCTCCAATGTAGAACAGATAACCTAGTGTTTTTACTTTATCACGCTGCTGACCTTCACCTAAAAGAGCTGCAACTGGTACATTTAAATGCTTTCCTAAAAGATCTAGTAAAGCAGCTTCGATAGCAGTTACTGCATGAATCGTGATTCTTAAATCAAAGGTTTGTAATCCACGTCCGCTAGCATCACGACCTGCAAACGTTTTTCTTACATTATTTAAGATATTATTATAGTTTCCAATCGATGATCCTAGTACAAGTGGTTTGGCATCTTCTAAAGTTTTGCGTATCCCCTCACCGCCAGGTACTTCCCCAACACCAACATTTCCATTGCTGTCCTTTAGAATGACAATATTACGTGTAAAATAAGCACCATGAGCACCACTTAAGTTTAAAAGCATACTATCTCGGCCTGCCACAGAGTAAACGGACATTTCTGTGACAACTGGAGTAACATTAACTTGGGTCTGAACTTTATTCATATGGAAGTCTCCAATCTAATTTTTAGTAGATTTTATTGGTAAAGGAAGTGGTATTAATTGAAACACTTCCCTTACCCTAAATAAGAACTAGCGACTTACTTCTACGTTTGCTAACTTTTCATAGAACTTCACAAGACTGCTGTGATCCTCGAACTCATGTCCATCGACTTTAAGTGCATACATCATTTCAAGGACAGATGATGTTAATGGAAGTGGTACCCCAAACTCATGTGAAGTTTCAAGCGCATTTGTAAGGTCTTTAATATGAAG
The DNA here is from genome assembly GCF_018613105.1 of Bacillus sp. ISL-77. Taxonomy (NCBI): domain Bacteria; kingdom Bacillati; phylum Bacillota; class Bacilli; order Caryophanales; family Bacillaceae; genus Bacillus; species Bacillus sp. ISL-77. The sequence continues at coordinate 94,311 of NZ_JAGGQY010000078.1, read as the reverse complement.
GTTAATTCTAAAACCAGGATCAAAATTACGATCTAGCATCATTGGACCCTTTGCTTCAAGAACAGTACTACCAGCTAATCCGCCGCGGATTGCTTCAAATACTGCTGCTGGTTCAACACCTGCTTTTTGAGATAAAACAAACGCTTCGGAAACAGCTGCGATGTTTAGAGCAACAATTACTTGGTTGGCAAGCTTTGTGATATTTCCAGCACCAATCTCGCCCACTAACACAACGGAACCAGCCATTGCATTTAAAACTTCTTTACATTTTTCAAACACTTCTACTTTCCCTCCAACCATGACAGACATCGTACCATCAATAGCTTTTGGTTCTCCTCCGCTAACTGGTGCATCTAGCATATCAACGCCCTTTTCAGCTAATCTCTGATACACTTCACGGGAAACACCTGGTGAAATAGAACTCATGTCAATATATACTAATCCTTCATGAGCACCTTCTATTAATCCGTTTTCTCCCAAGGCTACTGCTTTTACATTCGGAGAGTTTGGCAGCATTGTAATAACGATATCAGATTTTTCTGCGATTTCTTTAGGAGTAGAACCGAGTTCAGCACCTAATAATTCTAATTCATTAACAGCCTCTTTATTAAAATCACTTACAATTAATTGATATCCTGCTTTGATTAAATTTTTACTCATCGGTTTACCCATAATTCCGAGTCCAATAAATCCAATTTTCATTTTTTATTCCTCCTGAAGTATGATCTAAGAAGAAGTAAAAATGTCTTTTTTACTCCCAGCTTAGTCTTTATTTTTTTTAGCCTACAAACATATTTAGGATTAATACCCCTGCTAAACCAAGGATTGCGAGTGCTGTTGTATAAGTGGTTCTTGTTTTAATCGCTTCACCTACTGATAAGTTGAGATATTCTTTATACATCCAGAACCCAGGGTCAGTAACGTGTGAGAATGCGACACTACCACATGTAACGGCAAGAGTCATTAATTCCATACTAACACCAGAAGATTGTGCGATTGGCAGAACCACACCAGCTGCAGTCATTACAGCTACAGTTGCTGAACCAAGGGCAATACGTAACAATGCTGCAATTAACCAAGCAAGGATGATAGGTGAAATATCCCATCCGCCCGTTAAATCTTTGATATAATCAGCAATGCCGCTATCAACTAGTACTTGTTTAAACGCACCGCCTGCACCGATTACAAGAATGATCATTGCCATCGGTTTTACACTATTTGCACATGATTGCATGACATCTTTTAATGAACGGCCTACTCTAGTGCCAAGAAGATAGAATGAAAGTAAAAGTGAAATCATTAAGGCGATTGTAGCAGAACCAAAGAATTCCATGATATGCCTAAAGCTATTTCCTTCTGGTAGTGCTACTTCACATACTGCAGATATTCCCATTAAGACAACAGGGATAAGGGCAGAAGTAATACTTGCCATGAAGCTTGGCATTTCTTCATCTTTAAAAATTTTCGAACTTCCAAGTCCTTCTGGAATGCTTGGATTCATCTTTTTAATGAATGGCAATCTTGGCCAAGTTAATGCGATAAAAGCACCAACAGGAATGGCAATGATGAGTCCGTATAATAATGTTAAGCCCATGCTTGATCCGAAAACCCCTACTACTGCAGCTGGTCCTGGATGCGGCGGTAGAAAACTATGTGTTGTGGATAATCCAACTGCTGTTGGAATTGCTACCCAAAGTAAATTTAATTTTGTTTGACGAGCAACGGTGAAAACTAGAGGAATCAATAATACAAATGCGACTTCAAAGAACATTGTAATTCCAAGGATATAAGCAGCAATCAACATGGCGATTTGTACTCGTTTAACACCCATCTTGTCAATTAAAGTGTTGGCAATTCGTTGAGCAGCTCCGGCATCTGCCATTACTGTTCCTAACATGGCTCCAAAACCTAGAATTAACAGCAGGTCATCGAGTTGTCCACCAATTCCTCCATAAATGGATTCCATCAACTTTTCTATTGGCATACCTTGGAGAAAACCTACAAATAAAGCAGCAATGATTAAGGCAATAAATCCATTCATTTTAAGTGGAATCATCAAAATAAGTATGAGGGCAACTGCTAATGCAACATATACTAATGGCATAGTGGTTACTTCCTTCCGCTAGGAATTAATGTGTTTGATTTAATTCTAGATCTTTCAGTACATTTGCTAATAATCGCTTACTTTCAGGACTCATCTCTCCTGCTGGTGCTAATGCATAACCTACATCAATGCCGACCATTTTCAATCCTTCTTTTAAGACAACTGGGAAGGTCGCTTTATCGACACAGAGTCGTAATGGTGAGAGCTTTAATTGCAATTCTAGTGATTTTTGATGATCGCCTGACACAAAAGTATTGTAAATCTCTGAAACTAATTTTGGAGCGATGTTCCCTGTACTTGCAATGGCACCAGTTCCCCCGTGACAGAGCCCTGAGTAAATGAGGGTGTCACGACCTGCTAGAACAGAAAAGGTTTCACGATCAGTAACTCGAAGATACTCAGCCATTTTGGTCATGTCCCCGCTGCTATCTTTAATTCCGATAATGTTGTCCACCTTGCTTAATTCCTCGCAAGTCTTGACATCGATTTTCACTTGGGTTCGTGCTTCATTTCCATACAGGATAATTGGTAGATCTGTCGATTTTGCAATCGCTTTAAAATGGTCCATTAATTCACCTTGGTTCGGCGTTAAGAAATAAGGAGTAAGGACAGATAATGCTGACACGCCCCCGATTTCCTGAACCATCTGTGCGGTTTGGATACAGTCTCGAGTGGTAATTTCACTTGCACCACAATAAATAGGGACTCTACCTGCTGTGTGTTCAACTGTAACTTCAACAACACGGCGTTTTTGCTCATTCGTTAATCCATAAATTTCACCGCTGCTTCCTAAAATAAACAGCCCATGGACACCACCTGAAATGGTGTAGTCAATTAATTTTCTGAGTGCATCCTCCATTAATTTCCCACTTTTGTCCAACGGTGTTACTAACGCAGGAATGACTCCTTTTGGTTTAAACATTGTTAATCCTCCTAATCTTCCTTTTCTATGTGGCTATTTTGTTACAATAAATCATAAAAATTTTTAGTTCCTACTAAATTTCTAGTAACCGTTTACATTTCTTATTGTATAATTGTCTTACAAATAAATCATCATTCAAATTACTGATATTTTTACTATTTTTTTGTGCAATCAACCAATTTATATTAATCGTGTATTTTAGTGCTTAATAGTATCGGAGGTAACAAATGAAAATTAACAAAGTTCTAGCTCAAGAGATTGCTAACAAAGTAATGAAGGTCCTCCCCTATAATGTAAATATTATGGATGAAATTGGATTAATTATTGGCAGCGGCGACCAGGACCGAATCGGTACCTATCATCAAGGGGCGATAGCAGCCATCGAGAAAGGCACCATTGTTTCCATTTACAATTCAGATGCTGGAGCAAAGCCAGGAGTGAACATCCCCATCCATTTTAGAAATAAAATTATCGGTGTGATTGGTATTAGCGGCGATCCAAATATTGTTGAGCCTTTTGCTGAATTAGTTCGAGTAACAGCTGAACTATTAATCAACCAAGAGTTTTTATATAAAGAACGTAGAATTAAGGAACAAATGAAGGAAGAATTTTTGTATCACTGGATTTTTCGGAACGAAGAATATGATGAATCATTTATTCATAGCGGTGAAGCCGTTGGGATTAAACTTGAGCTTGAAAGAAAAGCTGTAATAGTTAAAGGAAACAGCATGAAAGAGCCGTTCTTATTAGAACAGGAATACAGCTTCCGGCTTAGTCAAAATACGCTTTTGTTCATTGTCCCAATCGACAGTGATATTTTGAGAAGATTAGAGGATTTTATTTCGAAAGATAACACCAAAATAGGAATTGGTACAAATCACTCTCACATTGGTAAATCAGTACACGAAGCCAAAAGAGCTTTAGAAATTGCTGAAAAACTAGGACTGACTGAATACCACTGTTATTATCATAATTTGAAATTTATCGACTACTTAGCAAATAAAGCGATTGAGTTTGAAGAAATCAGTGGATTCTTTCAGGACCTTGAAGCAAGTCCCAAAGGAACTGAGCTGATTGAGACCTTAATTAGCTTTATTGAAAATAGTGGTGATATGAATGCGATCTCATCGGAACTTCATATTCACCGGAACAGCTTAGCTTATCGACTGCAGAAAATTGAACAATTAACAAACAAAAACCCCAAAAATTTTATTGACTTATTCCAACTCTTCACAGGATATGTCCTTTATAAAATGAAATATTCAATCATCGACTAAAAAGCGCAAGCGCCCATTTAGCGGCGTATGGACTGGAGCGCTTCACCCAATATAAAAACAGCCTTCACACATTGATGATGTGTGAAGGCTGTTTTTATAAAGCATCTTATCCAATAACGGAGATAATGGCAATTCCAATGAGTGCAACGAGCGTTAGATGAAGTCCATTGGAGCGGAGTCCCACCTGAAACCCAGAAATACCAGCAAACCGGCTCACCATTAAATTCAGACCTGAGAATGGGCTTAATGCTGTTGATATAGACCATGTCAGCAAAAGAAGCATCGCCAGGCCTATGTTACTCATTCCGAGCTCGGCCGGATTCAATTGCATTGCTAATGCACCTACTGCAGCAATTTGGTGGATTCCAATATAGGTAATGCAAAGAACAATTACCATGACAGCTAGTGCAAATAAGAGGAAGGATTGATGAGCTAGATCCGAAAGGAAGAGACTGATTCCATTAGCGACACTAGTCCCTTTCATCGCAAAAGCTAACATTCCTGCACTCATAAAAAGCATGATTTCATTGTTCATCATCGGTACCGTCCGGTCACGAAAGTCAACCAATGGAGGAATAATTTGTTTCTTATCTGCTGATAGAATCCCAAATAAAAGAGGGACAACAATTGAAACAAGACAAACAATCACGATCATCGACCAATGGGATAATGACTCGATTAATAAGCATGAACCCATTAGCAAGACCACGAAAAATACTAACTTCATTAATTGATTGCGGTGTGCATTTAATATAGGTACCATTGCTGACAACTCTTCTTTAACAGGGTGATGCTTCACCCAGATTGCAAACAAAATATTCCCGATCAATAAGGATAGTATGGATAAACCGATCCCATACAAAATATACTCTTTGAATGAAACATTCATGTAATGAAGCACAAGAGATACAGACGCAAAATAAGGTGACCACAACACCGCCGTTGAGAAGCCGACAAGATAACTTTTCGCTGACACCTCGGAAGGAAGCTTGAGTTCCTCCAAAAATTCATTTATGATTCTGACTGAGCCTAAACTTAAGATTGGGCTTAATAAAAAAAGCGTTCCAGTTATTCCAGCATACAACTTTTTCGGGTGATGTAATAAATTGCGTAATAGTATCGCAATCGATTCAAAGTAACCCCCGAGCCTTAATGGAATCGACAGAAGCGGTGCCAGAGTAATTAGGCTTAGCAATGGAAGAATTAAGAATATCCCATCACTGATTCCTTCAGCCCCAGTCCCTTTTCTCCATTCAATCATCACTCCAGCCGTCATCATAACAATACCGAGCCAGCGAGGAAAACGGTCTGCTTTTAAAGCACTCCCCAAGAAAGCAAGTAAAGATAGGACCACCACTACATATTGAAGCCAATGCAGTTCCACAAAATATTGAATCAAATATAATGCGCACATCCCCAGAATTAGATAACTTCGCATAAGACAACCTCTCCCTGGTGTAAAAGTGAAAAAGAGGAAACCCCCATTCGCTCATCTATCATCATGTATTTTTTTGTTTTTATCGTAATCCTATCAAAACCTTAATACAATCATTTTTTTCATCCAAACTCAAAAATCAAACCAAAAATCATGCCAATAAGCACTCAAAATTCCTGATTTAGACAAAAAAAAACAGCCAAAAAAATCAATGGCTGTTTTTTCTGTAGGTTCCTTATGGTGTCAGGCACTAATTCAGCTCTTATCATACCCATCACGTGAACGGTATTGCTGTGGAGCTCGTGTTGGATAACGTGCTGGAAAACTAAACATATGAACTAGCTGGGTAAACGGTATGGATGCAAATAAAAAGAATGACAAAATTACATGGACCTTAAAGAGGGTTGGTATCCCTAACATGAGCTCAGAAAGCGGCTGGAAAGTGAATATACTCCTAAACCACGGACCAATCGTTAATCGATACTCATAGGCTACCATTGTATAACTATAAATGAGGGTCATATAGGTGCCAAGGGCTGCAATTATGAGTAACAGAACAATCGTGAAATAATCTCCAAAGGTCGTATGTACGCGTACCTTCGGAAACGACAACTTCCGAATGATCATCACCACCAAGCCAATGACAACCATTAGTCCTGCGACCCCACCGCCTGCAATTGCACCAATATGGTACAGATGTTCACCAACGCCTAGTGCTTCATAGACCCCAATTGGAATCAAGACGCCCATTACATGTCCAATAAAGGCAAAAATAATCCCGTAATGGAAAAGGACGGAACCGAATCGCAACCACTTTTTTTCAAAAATTTCTGTTGACGGGGCATACCAGCTTTTCCCTCGAAAAATAAAGCGATAAAATGTCCCAACGATGAGAATGACACCGCATACCGCCTCATTAAGTGCTGCTTCGTGGATCGACGAATGTGCATCCGGTTTTCTTAAACTTGGTCCTGACAAAGTCACTTCACTCCTTTATTGTCGAATGATATCATTTAACTAAAAATGGAAATCATTATAATCTTTTCCACATAACACATCAATAAACTTTAGAAATTGAGGGTTATATAAAAAAAGATGTCAGGCACTTGATGAAAGAATTGATATTATACCCATCTATTTGTTATAATGAGGTGGTTGTAACATTATTGAGGAGGAACATTTTTTTATGTCAATCGAGGTAGGTACTAAGGTACAAGGTAAAGTAACAGGCATCACTAGTTTTGGGGCATTCGTAGAATTGCCTGGTGGCACAACAGGGTTAGTCCATATCAGTGAGGTAGCGGACAGCTATGTTAAAGACGTTAATGATCATCTTAAAGTTGGCGACCTAATTGAAGTAAAAGTAATTAGTGAGAAGGACGGAAAGACTGCCTTGTCCATCAAAAAAGCTATAGATAAGCCCGAAGGACAAACCTCGTCTTATTCCCAACGTCCACCACGTCAGGGAAGAGTAGATAGCCGTTCTAAAGATTTCCGTTCAAAAGGCGGCAGCAATTTTAAACCTAAAGAAAATTTTGAAGACAAAATGGCTAAATTTTTAAAGGCTAGTGAAGAGAACTTATCCACCTTAAAACGCAGCACTGAAACAAAACGGGGCGGCAGAGGCGGAAGACGCGGATAATTGTATCGTTTTTAATACATCATTATATAGCGAAAGGCAAACATGTATTTAGACATGTTTGCCTTTTTTATTTGCACATAAAAATTCCATTTGAGTTAAACGACAAAAAAGACAGGGATTTTCATTCCCTGTCTCTTTTGATTAATTGTGAAAATTGGTACCGTCAGTTGTAGCTTCGATCACACCGGCTCGAATCACAAAATCACCAAAGTGTTCGCCATCTTCCCGTTCTTTTGCATAGCGAGGGAGCAGCACTTGCAGTTCGTTTAAAATATCTTCTTCTCCAATGTTTTCACGGTACATTTTGCTTAGACGGCTGCCGTCATGGGCGGCACCAAGATACATATTGTATTTGCCTGGTGCTTTCCCGATAAAGCCAATTTCCCCAAGGGCATGACGAGCACAGCCATTCGGACAACCGGTCATACGGATGGTAATCTCTTTGTCGCTCAGACCGTTTTCTTCGACAATGGTTTCGATTTTACTGATTAAAGATGGTAAATACCGCTCTGCCTCCGCCATCGCCAAACCGCAGGTTGGAAGTGCAACGCATACCATTGAACTGCGGCGCAGCGCTGAAGCATGCTTGCCATCTGTTAAACCATATTGTTCAATCAAATCATCAATTTTTTTCTTTTTCTGGGTTGATACATTGGTTATAATTACGTTTTGATTTCCTGTTAAGTGGAAATCACCGGTATGAATTTTAGCGATTTCACGCAAGCCTGTCTTCAACTTGTAATCATCAGAGTCTGCGACACGGCCGCCTTCAATAAACAGTGTTAAATGCCATTTCCCATTTACGCCCTTTACCCAGCCATAGCGGTCACCATTATGGTCAAAATGGTAAGGCTTTGCTTCATCTAATGTCCAACCAAGTCGATGTTCCAATTCAGCCTTAACGGTTTCAAGGCCAAGTCTGTCTACAGTGTACTTGAAACGAGCATTTTTGCGGACAGAACGGTTACCGTAGTCCCGTTGAATCGTAATTGTTTTTTCAGCTATATCATACAATTGATCAGGTTTACAGAAGCCAATGACTTTAGCAAGCTGTGGATAGGTTGCTTTGTCGCCGTGCGACATCCCCATTCCGCCGCCAATCGCTACGTTGAAACCGATAAGCATATCATCTTCAACAATCGCAATAAATCCAAGATCCTGTGAAAAGACATCAATATCATTGCCAGGCGGAACAGCAATTCCAATTTTGAACTTCCGTGGCAAGTAAAGCGGTCCGTACATTGGTTCAACTTCGTCGATTTCCGGTGTTCCGGCTACTTTTTCTTCATCCAGCCATATTTCGTGGTACGCTCTTGTTCGCGGTAATAAATCATTGCTCAATTTTTTTGACCATTCATATACTTCTGCGTGAAGCTCCGATTGGTATGGATTAGAAGTACACATGACATTTCTGTTCACGTCTCCGCAAGCTGCAATCGTATCCATCAGCGCGTTATGAATCCCCTGAATGGTACTCTTCATATTCCATTTTAAAATCCCATGCATTTGGAATGTTTCTCGAGTAGTCAGTTTTAATGTGCCATTCCCATATTTATCTGCAAGCTCATCCATAACAAGCCATTGATCCGGTGAGGCAACCCCACCAGGCAAACGGACACGCAGCATAAATTGGTAGGCAGGTTCTAATTTCTGTTTTTGACGTTCATTTCGGAGGTCCCGGTCATCCTGCAAGTAACTACCGTGATGTTTCATCAGACGGTTATCATCATCCGGTATACCTGCGCTAATCCGATCGAGCATTACTTCTTTAAGAGTTCCGCGCAAATAATTACTTCTTTCTTTTATACCTTCTACATCACTTGGCGGGCCATCCGGCGCTTTTAAAATTTGATTTACCATGTTGTTAAAACTCCTTTCCATCCCAAATCAGTATACATCACGCTGATAACGTTTTTGCTGCTGCATCTCGGCTAAATATTCTTGGGCTAATTCACGGCTCAAACCGCCTTCTTTTTCAATAATCTCAAGTAAAGTGTTATGAACATCATGTGCCATGTGTTTTTCGTCACCGCAAATATAGAGGTGAGCACCTTCTTGAAGCCACTCAAATACCTCTTGACTATGTTCTAACATGCGGTGCTGCACATATACTTTTTGATCCGTGTCTCGTGAAAATGCAACATCCATTTTCGTCAGCACGCCATTTTCCAGCCACTTTTGCCATTCTGTTTGATAAAGAAAATCCGTCACGAAATGCTGGTCTCCAAAGAACATCCAAGATTTACCTGTTGCTCCGGTTTCTTCACGTTCTTGCATAAAGGAACGAAACGGTGCTGCACCTGTCCCCGGACCTACCATGATAATTGGGGCATCTGCGTTCTTTGGCAGCTTAAAGTTTTCGTTATGTTGAATATACACTGGCACTGTTTCGCCTGGCTGCAGACGTTCCGCAGCTAGAATGGAACATACACCCTTTCGCTCACGTCCATGTGCCTCATAGCGGACCGCACCGATCGTCAAATGGACTTCATCAGGATTTGCAGATAAACTGCTCGCGATTGAATATAGACGGGACGGCATCTTTCGAAGGATTGAGACAAACTCTTGAGCTGAGCCAATCCATGGTGTAAAGTCCCGAACCAAATCAAGCAAATCGCGTCCATCAATGTACGTTTTTAATTGATCTTCATTCCCTGCTGATAGAAGTTCCTGTATTTTCTCATTGGCAGAAAGTGATGCTGCCTTCTCAAGAAGCGGTTTGGTTAATGTTGTTATTTCAAAGTGTGAAAGGAGCGCGTCGTTAAGTGAAAGCACCTCACCCTTTTTATTGACTGTCACCTTCTGTTCCGGATCCCAGTTCATTTCGTCTAGCAGTAATTTAACAAGGGCGGGATCATTTTCCGGATAAATACCAAGACTATCCCCTGGTTCAAAGGTAAGTCCAGAACCTTCGAGTGATAACTCGAGGTGACGTGTTTCTTTATTCGAGCCGCGGCCGTTCAAATTTATATTTTCAAGTACTTCTGCTTTAAACGGATTGGTTCTTGAATACGTTGATTCAACTAGTTGTGATGCTAATTCTTGTTCAGGAATTGGACTGACGCCCACGGCTTCATTTAGGCTGATAAGGACACCTGCCAGCCATTCAGCTGCTGGCTCATCATAATCAAGGTCACAGTCAAAGCGGGGATATAGCCTTGTTCCTCCAAGTTCCCCCAGCCGGGCATCAAAGTCTTTTCCCGTTTGACAGAAAAACTCATATGAGCTGTCTCCAAGCGCCAATACGGCGAAGCGGAGATTATCAAGCTTCGGAGCCCGCTTTCCTATTAGAAATTCATGAAATGACAGCGCGTTATCAGGGGGCGTGCCTTCTCCATGAGTACTTGTGACAATCAGCAGGTTTTGGATCTTCTTTAAATTGTTTGGTTTAAAATCGCTCATTGACTGAATCGTTACTTGAAAGCCTTCTCCCTCAAGCTTTTTGCCCGCCTTCTTAGCAAGGCCCTGAGCGTTACCTGTTTGTGAACCAAAAAGGATGGTCACATCTTTTGAAATAGTTGGGGCGGTGTTCCCTGCAGGACCATCTGCCACCTGAATATTTCCTGAAACCGGAACCGAAGCAAATTGGGCTGCTGCCAAAAAACCGCTCAGCCAGACTTTTTGTGATTCTGTCAAGGTAGGCAGAATGCGGTTGAGGAGCTCTGCCTGCTCCTGATTAAAAGGACTGTTCAATACTTGAAGTTGCACCAAAATCCACCTCACAAAGGATTATTAACTTACAGTGATCATTTATTTATCATGACTAGTTTCAACAATCTTACAATACATACTTTTCAGTCAAAAAATGATTAATATAATAATAGTTTTACTATTCCTATAAGTCAAGTCGGTTTTAACGATTTAAACGATTAAAATCAGATTATTTCTTATTTTTATTAAAATATTTTATTGAATATTGCCATATTTATAACAATGGCGCAAGGTAGGAGTCCACAGGGACATCATCTAATTTAGGCTGTTGTCCTATGCACTACTCATTGCGCCGGATGAAGGAAATGCTATCGATTCCTTTTGTTTCGGTTACGCAAAAACGTCGGAATGTCGAGCGAATCCTCTGATTCCTGCCCATATTGATCGTTACCATGAATTGGTTCTTCATGTCTCACTTGCTCACGTCGGGTTGGGGCATTTATTTTTGATTTTGATTGACCTTCCATTTGTGAATGGGTGGATGGTTTGGTTCGTGCCTGTTTATCAACAAAACCAGTTGCAATCACCGTGATCATAATTTCATTTTTAAAATTTTCATTAATAATTGAACCAAAAATCATATTTAGTTCCTTATCTGCTGCAGAAGCCACAAGGTCGGCTGCCTCTTGCACCTCATAAAGACTTAAATCTTTACCACCTGTGATGTTCATGAGTATCCCTTGAGCTCCGTCAATCGATGTTTCTAATAATGGACTAGAAATAGCTTTTTTTGCTGCTTCAACCGCGCGTCCATCCCCTTTTGCAACCCCTATGCCCATTAAGGCTGTCCCTTGATTACTCATGATTGTCTTAACATCTGCAAAATCCAGATTAATTAAACCTGGGACAGCAATTAAATCCGAAATACCTTGAACCCCCTGGCGAAGGACATTATCCGCCTCCCGGAACGCTTCAATCATCGGTGTTCTTTTGTCAACAATTTGCAATAATCGATCGTTAGGAACAATAATTAAGGTGTCAACCGCTTCCCTCATTAATTCAATACCGTTTGCTGCATTTTGCGCACGTTTACGTCCCTCAAATCCAAACGGACGAGTAACGACACCGATAGTCAATGCACCAAGTTCGCGTGAAATTTCAGCAATCGCTGGAGCAGCACCGGTTCCCGTACCACCACCCATTCCGGCGGTAACGAACACCATGTCTGCTCCTTTTAATACATCTTCCAACTGCCTTCTGCTTTCTTCAACTGCTTTCCTGCCTACTTCTGGATTTGCACCTGCCCCTAATCCTCTTGTCAATTGTGCACCAATTTGCATTTTTATCTCAGCTTTTGATAGGTTAAGAGCTTGTGCATCAGTATTCACTGCAATAAATTCGACCCCTTGAACTCCACCTTCAATCATACGATTGACAGCATTATTCCCTCCGCCGCCAACACCAATTACTTTAATTCTTGCAACTTGATCTATATTCATGTCAAAATCCCACATATTCTTCCTCCTCATCATGCGTTTATTAATTGCCTCACTATTCAAAAAAATGATCGTAGACTTATGATCTAATTGAAGATTTTAATGATCTAGTAGTAGAGATTGTTGAATGATTAACTTTACAACTAATCTTTTTGAGTATGTATAATTTTTGCTTATTGATATTTTACCAAAATAATGGAGGATTTAATATAGAAAGGTGACACTTGATTTAGATTATTTTGTAGAAAAATGTAGAAATATTTTACATAAATGCAAAATTAATAAAACGTGCAGATAAAGTAGTTCTTTTGATATACAACCAACGATATATAAAGAGAAACACGTTAATAGGATAGCAATATCAAATATATATTAGTTTGCTAGCACTATGATACATCGTACTAGCACGTTAGGCATAAAAATAGCACACCTTTGTTAGGTGTGCATGAGAGTCTAGTATGTACATTTATAGTGCTGGAGCTTCCATCCCCATTTGACTCCATTCGTTTCTTGATGGGCCATACACTCCAGGGACATTTAATCCAGCTTGGCGCATTAAGACTGTCATTTGTCCGCGGTGATGAATGATGTGTTTGATTAAAAGAGAAAGTGTTACTGCTTTTTGCATATCCATCCCGAAGACATTTTTCATTTCTTTTAAGGATGCATCTGTCCACTGCTTCTTGACAGCGTCTATAGTGTCTTCATTAACCTTGCGAAAGGTGTCCGCTATTTCTTTTGCCGAGGACGGAACCGTACTTGAGTTTTCAACATTTTCAACCGTAACTCCGAACTCGTTAAGCATTTCAGGTGTACTCGTTACGACATGCCATGCGATTCTCCCTAACGTACGATCATCTGGGGACACCGCTTGTTGAAGTGAACCATCTGTCAGAGCATCCAAAACCTTTTGCGTAGAAGCCGCTTCTTGATTCCAATCCTCAATAAATTCCGATATTGAAGTATACATTATTCATTCCTCCATCATTCAACAGTTTTACAGTAAAAAGTATATCATTGATTAATTCGATAGCAAAATTTCCCACACCAAAAAAGTTTTCCGAATCCCTAACACTCCTCAACAGTGAAGATATGAGGTAAATTTCTATACTTTTGGGCATAGTCAATCCCATAGCCGACAATGAACTCATCTGGGATTACAAAGCCGACATAATCCACAGGTAACTCGACTTTTCTTCTTTCGGGCTTGTCTAACAATGTACAAATTTTAATTTGCTTTGGCTTGTGTGATTTTAAATGACCTCGTAAGAATTGTAATGTCAGGCCGCTGTCGATAATATCTTCAACCACGAGGACATTCTGATTGGTAATATTCTCATCAAGATCCTTCAATAACCTTACTTTCCCTGTTGACTCGGTTTCATCTCCATAGCTGGAAACCGAGATGAAATCAATTTTTATTTCCCCCTTCATCTCACGAATCAAATCTGCAGCAAAAACAAACGACCCCTTCAGGACAAAGATGAGGATAATTGCTTCCTTATTAAAATCACTTTCAATTTGCTCGGCTAATTGTTTCACTCTGTCTTTAATCTCTGTCTCGGAAATCATCACATCTTTAATTCTGTACCCCACAAAATACACCCTCTTCTTAAAAAATAAAATGCCAATACGAAAAACCAATTAGTTTGATTTTTCGTATTGGCAATGATTATTATACCCCTTTATAGGCTTGGCGGTAAATTTCAGCCAATTCTGTTACTAATGGAAGCTTAGGGTTTGCAGTGGTACATTGGTCTTCGAAGGCCCGGTCTGCTAAATAGTCAACCTTGCTTTCAAACTCGATTTTATTTATATTATTTGCTTCAAGGCTCATTGGAACTTCAAGTTCCTTCGCCAATTTAATAATGGCTTGAACGAGGCTCTCTACACCTTCCTCATTAGTACTAGCAGGTAAACCTAGTATTCTAGCAATTTCAGCATATCGTTTGTCAGCTTTGAAATGATCATACTTCGGAAAGGCTGTGAATTTCTTCGGTTTAGTCGCATTATAGCGAATCACATGCGGCATAAGCACAGCATTTGCCCGTCCGTGTGCGATATGGAATTCCGCTCCCAGCTTATGTGCAAGACTATGATTAATGCCTAAGAATGCATTTGCAAAGGCCATGCCGGCAATGGTTGAAGCATTATGGACCTTTTCGCGAGCTTCTTCATCCTGACCGTTTTTGTAGGCTCTAGGCAGGTATTCAAATACAAGCTGGATTGCTTTTATTGCAAGGCCATCCGTGAAATCATTGGCCATACAGGATACAAATGCTTCAATCGCATGTGTCAACACGTCCAATCCCGTATCAGCAGTAATATGTTTAGGTACCGTCATCACAAACTGCGGATCGATAATTGCTACGTCAGGAGTCAATTCATAATCTGCGAGCGGATATTTAATATTAGCCTCTTTATCAGTAATCACCGAGAATGACGTAACCTCCGAGCCTGTTCCAGAGGTGGTAGGAATGGCCACAAATTGTGCCCTTTGGCCGAGATTCGGATATTTAACAATTCGTTTTCGAATATCTAAGAATTTTTGTTTCAAGCCAAAGAATTCTGTATCTGGATGTTCATAGAACAGCCACATTCCTTTGGCCGCATCCATGGCAGAGCCACCGCCAAGCGCAATGATAACATCTGGCTGGAAGTTAGCCATCATTTCTGCACCTTTCATCACTGTTTCAATCGATGGGTCTGGTTCAACCTCTGAGAAAATTTCGCAGTGAACATAATCTTGACGCTTTCTTAAATAGTAAAGGACTTTATCCACATATCCTAATTTCACCATTCCAGGTCGGTGACAATAAATGCTTTCGAAATTTTCGGCATTTTCGCAAGATATTGAGTTGAATTTTTCTCGAAATAAATTTTAGATGGAACTTTAAACCATTGCATATTAATATTCCTTTTCGCTACTTTTTTAATATTAATTAAGTGAATAGTACCCACATTTGTAGAGACAGAATTCCCACCATACGTTCCACATCCGAGGGTTAAGGACGGCATATAGGCATTGTAGATATCACCGATCGCACCTTGTGATGATGGAGCATTGACAATAATGCGTCCCGCTCTCATCCGCAGTCCAAACTTCTTAATCACTGTTTGATCAGTGGTATGAATAACAGCTGAATGACCTAGCCCGCCGAACTCCAGCATTTCTTCGGCCCGTTTTAATCCTTCCTCAAGACCACTTACCTTGTAACAAGCAAGCACTGGGCTCAATTTTTCCCTTGAAAGTGGGTATCCTGGTCCGACACCTTTTAATTCTGCGATAAGGATCTTTGTATTATCAGGAACCTTTACTCCTGCTAACTGTGCAATCTTTGAAGCAGCCATCCCAACAATTACTGGATTAACAGCACAGGATTGCTCATTAATAACTAATTTATCAACCTTCGCTTTTTCTTCTTCATTTAAAAAATAACAATTATTTGCTATCATTTCTTGTTTTACAACGTCGTATATTTCTTTATCAATAATGACTGCTTGTTCGGAAGCGCAAATCATTCCATTATCAAACGTTTTTGATAAAATTAAGTCATTAACTGCCTGATGAAGATTGGCTGTTTTTTCAATATAACAAGGGACATTTCCTGGCCCAACTCCGAGTGCTGGCTTACCTGAACTGTAAGCAGATTTAACCATCCCCGCACCGCCAGTGGCAAGAATTAATGATATTTTTGAGTGGTTCATTAGGGCTTGTGTTGCTTCAAGCGACGGTGTTTCAATCCATTGGATGCAATTTTCTGGCGCACCCGCCTTGATTGCTGCATCTCTGAGCACCCTTGCCGCTTCACTACTGCATTTCTGTGCTGATGGATGGAAGGCAAAAATGATTGGATTTCTTGTTTTTATCGAAATGAGTGCTTTAAACATGGTTGTCGATGTTGGGTTGGTTACTGGTGTTACTCCGGCAATAACCCCAACCGGTTCCGCAATTTCAATCATTCCTTCATGTTCATTTTCGTTAATGATACCAACGGTTTTATCATACTTGATATTATGATAGACATATTCAGTAGCAAACATGTTTTTGATGATTTTATCTTCGTACACGCCTCTTCCTGTTTCTTCAACGGCTAGCTTTGCAAGTGGCATATGCTGATCAAGACCAGCCAAGGCCATTTCTTTAACAACATTATTAATCATTTCTTGGTCGAAGCTTCGGAATTCTTTCAATGCTTTTAGACCGTTTTCCACCAAAACATTAACTATTTTTGTTACGGTTTGCTTTTCTTTAACTGCCTTTTCTACTACTGCCATCGTAATACCTCCATTTGATTAAGTGTTTGTGAAGTTTTTCGCAAGTATTTTTAAAAAATAATACACAATCAAGCTGGTATTTTCTCTGAATGTCATGAATCGTAATGTTTGTGAAAAATTTCACATTTTTGATTAAAAATAATAACACTCTACTTGATTTTTACTCACAAACTGGATTGCGTGGAATCTTTTCAAATAAAATGTCAGTTAGAACCTTCGAATACTTTTTAACAATAACCACGTAATTTACGGTCCAGATATAGGCGGGGATTTCTTCATTTTCTTTAAAATACATTGCCTCAAATTCATCCTCAACTGTTTCTTCAAATACTTCTAGGGTATAAGTTTCAGAATCTGTAGAGAAGGTTTTCCATTCACATACCATCATGTCTTATCACTCCTTGATTGTTTATGGATTTATCATAACATGTATTTTGAATAACGGTTTGTGAAGTGTTGAACAAAGTGTGAATTGTGATTAATTTCACTAAAAATAGTACTATATCCTTAGATATCAATGGTTATGAATGATAATTTTGGCATGTATTTGGTGAAATACTATATTATCTGAAAACGGTTACATCTATTTTATTATATCGGAATAATATTAAATAAATGAAGTTATCGATTGTATATGTACGGTTATTGAAAACGAACAGTTAGTGACTGTAACATTATTTGAAAGAGGGTTACGGTCTGATCCCTCTTTCTTTCTTATATTTCATTCCCTTAATTTTTTCTAATAGTCTGTTATGTACTTTTGATAAGATGAGTAACGCGAGGATAGAACCAATAAAGGTTAACAACATATCCCACTGTGCGTCCCAAATATCACCTTGTGCTCCTAAAAACTCAGTGGAAGTCTTTCTGTTCTTTGTTAATTTAGTCGATAACCATTCGATAATTTCATACATAGCTCCAATTGCGAGTGAAAAACTTAATATCACAGAAATTAACCAAGGACCTTTTTTAGTCACTCTTTTTCGGATTAATATTTCTCTTATTACAATGGCAAACAATCCTTTTAAGAAATGCCCAAAGCGATCATAGTGGTTTCGGTTTAATTCAAAATAATCTTTTATCCAAGTAAAAAGTGGAACCTTTGCGTAAGTATAATGACCACCAATGAAGGTAAGAATCGAAAGAATGGCAATTATGATATAGGATAGCGTAGTAAGACGAAACTTATTATAGGTAATAAGTACAATCATACATATCACAATGGCAGGAAGTACTTCCATCGCCCATATTAAATATCCTGCTGGCTTATAGATTGACCAAATAAAAACGGCAATTACAAACAAGATAAGTAGTACATGAAAGTAAGCACTTTTATCTCTTATCACTTAACTCACTCCTAATGATATTACAGTTGTAAAGTTAAAAACTAACTAACTTGCTCTCCGGTGCAAAGGTAAAAGATAACTGTTATAGGTTGTCCATCCATTCTTTTATTAAACAACATAGCTTTTTAAATTTCTGTTCAAAATGAATATCAAAAGCGGTAGGTTTTAAATCAATGGAGTTATCTAGGAGTAGAACGAAATAGGAATATATAAATTGAAGGTGTTTTTCTAACATCACTGGTATCCTCTCCAACAAGGACCACTAATATAGTAAATAAAAAAAGCCATCAAATACTAGATTCGTTCTTACTCTAGTATTTAATGGCTTATATATGCTACGCCTCAATTTAAAAAAATGTATTAACAGGTAATTTGCAAACATGTTTTCCTTATTCAAGTAGGAAACCATGTTATAGTTTAAAGTACCTTGCTTAAAAACGCCTTGGTTCTTTCATGCTGAGGGTTACTGAATAACTCATTCGGTTCATTTTCTTCAACAATGTAGCCTCCGTCCATGAAGATGACCCGATCGCCGACTTCCCTGGCAAAACCCATTTCATGAGTAACAACAACCATTGTCATACCTTCTAGTGCCAGCTGTTTCATTACTTCTAAAACATCACCAACCATTTCAGGGTCAAGTGCGGATGTCGGCTCGTCAAATAGCATAATTTTTGGATTCATGGCGAGTGCCCTTGCAATCGCAACCCGTTGTTTTTGCCCCCCAGATAGTTCCCCTGGAAAGCTATTGGCTTTTTCTCTTAGACCCACTTTATCTAATAGATCAAATGCCAATTTTTCAGCAGCTGCTTTATCTATAGAGTGAATTTTAATAGGTCCCATGGTGATGTTCTCTAATACACTTTTATGAGGAAACAGATTAAATTGCTGAAACACCATTCCTACTTCTTGTCTTACTTTGTTAATATTGATTTTTGGGTCTGTTATATCCTGTCCGTTTATGACTACCTCTCCGCCTGAAATGTCTTCAAGGCGATTTAAGCATCGAAGGAACGTACTTTTACCTGAGCCAGATGGACCAATAACACAAACTACCTCTTTTTCTTTAACTTCTGCATTGATATCTTTTAATACCTCAACATTACCGAACGATTTTCGTAAGTTTTTAACTGTGATCATGCTCATCTAAGTTGAATCCTCCTTTCGATGAAATTAGCAAGCATGGTTAATAAATAAATAATAATAAAGTAAATGATACCTACAGCCAGCCAAATCTTAAATGCTTCGAAGGTGGCAGAAGCTTGAATTTGTCCTTGCTGTGTTAAATCTGCAATCCCAATTACAGATAAAAGTGACGTATCCTTTAAACTGATAATGGATTGGTTTGTAATCGTAGGAAGCATTCTTCTAAAGGCCTGAGGAAGCACCACATATCGCATGGTTTGTGCGCCTGTAAAACCGATCGATCTTGCTGCTTCTGTTTGTCCTTTATCAATTGATTGAATTCCCGCTCTGATAATCTCAGCAAAATATGCACCCGCATTAATGGCAACAGTGATGATCCCAGCAGTAGTGCTATTTAGGGACACCACTTGTAGAGAATTTACACCGAAATAAATAAAAAACAATTGCACAATAAATGGTGTTCCACGAATGGCATCAACATAAACCTTAGCAATCCAGTTCAAAATCTTGATCGGAGCTAAACGAAATAACGCTATTACTAAACCCATTAAAAAACCTAGAATAATGGCGATTACAAATATATATATGGTCACTTGAAGACCTTTTAATAACATTGGCAGTGCTGCAGAAATAATATCCATCCTGTTCATCCCCTTTCAAAAAGAAAGCGCGCATTAAGCGCGCTTAATCATTTCGTATCCTCTATTCACCTAGATACGTTTTAATAATTTTATCATACGTACCATCTTTCTTTAACTCAGCAAGACCATTGTTAATTTTTTTCAAAAGATCTGCGTTTTGTCCTTTTAGAACAGCAATTCCATATTGATCTCCATTTAAGCGATCACCAACGATTTTTAATCCAAGGTCTTTTTGAGCAATTGCATAAGAAATTACAGGATAATCTTCAATAAGTGCATCTGCATTTCCGTTAGATACTTCTTGGAACATGGCAGGACTATCATTAAATTGAACAACAGTAATTCCTAATTTTGCAGCATTATCTTGTGCATATTTTGCACCGGTTGTACCTTTTTTAACAGCAATTTTTTTGCCTTTAAGATTTTCGACTGATTTAATACTCGTATTATCTTTTTTAACAACGACTGTTAAGCCTGCATCAAAATATGGTGTTGAGAAATCTACTACCTTTTTTCTTTCATCCGTAATGCTCATTCCTGCAATGGCCACATCTAGCTGATTTGCTTGCATTGCTGGGATGATACCACCGAAATCCATTGGAGAAAGTTCGATTTTAAAGTCTTGGTTTTTCGCAATTGCATTGATTAACTCAATATCAATTCCCTTATAATCGTTTCCTTCTTTAAATTCAAACGGCGGATAAGTTGTATCAACACCAACTTTATATACTTTTCCACCTTTTTCTTGCTCGTCTGCTGTGTCTTTGCTTCCACAAGCAGCGATAAAGATTGAAAGGATTAATAACAAACTTAATAGACCTAACTTTTTCATTTCATTCTCCCCTTAATTTTCAGATTGTTCTCACTTGCTGAATATAGCAAATTTACTTATTTAATATATCACATATAGTTAACTGAAAAAAGGGATTAAACTATATGAATATACAAAAAAATTTAATAATACACATAATATAATAATATTGATGTTTATGATTTATTGAAATAATAGAGATTTGGATTAAAAAATCAATATTATTAATACTTTTATTTTATCCATACTTTAAGAATGCATTCATTAAAGGAAAAATTTACTTTTCATTTTTTAATCAATTTATATTTCAATATTAAATACCCTAAACTTTTCCTCACTTTTTATCCACAAGACAAAACCACTTGGAATATAGATACCAAGTGGTTTTGGTTATAATTTCACCTATTAATTGACATCCTCGAATTCTCTTGCAATCCTTTCAAATGCTTCCTGGATTAATGGACGAGGGGACGGGATACAAATTCTTTGCCATTGTAACCCTTCTTTACCAAACATCTTCCCATCTTCCAGTAGAACATTTGCTTTATTATAAATCCGATTGTGGACTTCTTCTGGAGTTAGTCCATACTCACTAAAATCCAGCCACATGATATAGGTTCCCTCTGGGATTCTTACCTTAACTTTCGGCATTTTCGCCGCTAAGAATTGGACTGCCCATTCCATTGTCCCATCGATATATTCCTTTAATTGTTCTAACCAATCTTCGCCCTCATTGTATACGGCGATCAGTGCAGAAACGGTAAAAGGTGAGGGTAAATGCATCCCCATAACAGTATTAAAGGTTTTTCTAAGTTCAGGATTTGAGATGATTACATTTGTACAATGAAGCCCAGCAACATTGAATGTTTTATTGATGGCAGTAAAAGTAATAATACGATCACTATGGTCGCTAGCTTTTGCAATCGGAATAAATGTTTGATTACGTCGTACTAAATCTCCATGAATTTCGTCAGCAACGATAAGGACATCATTTTTCGCACAAATATCGGCTAATTTCCTTAGTTCTTCCCGAGTAAACACTCTGCCGGTTGGATTATGGGGGTTACATAGGATGAACATTTTCGTCGTTTCTTCTTTTGCCTTCGCTTCAAAATCCTCGAAATCGATTTGATAATAGCCTTCGCTATTCGCTTTAAGTGCATTATTCCGAACTTTTCGTCCGTTGGCTTCAATTGCCGAAGTAAACGGAGGATAAACCGGTCGTTGGATAATGATGCCATCTCCTGGATTGGATAATGCTTTAACAGCAACATTTAAAGCATGAACGGTTCCTGGGCTAAAGCTAATTTCTTCCTGCGGAATATCCCAATCATGTCTCTTTTTAAACCAATGCTGGATGGCTTCAAAATACTCTTTTGGAAAGATGGTATATCCGAAAATCCGGTGATCGACCGTCTTATGTAAGGCATCTACTAACGGCTGAGGCACTGGTAAATCCATATCAGCTGTAAACAACGGAATCGTCTCATCGTCATATCGTTCCGTCAGACCAATCTGTTTAATTAAATCCCCGCCATCCCATTTGATTGAATAGGTTCCTCTTCGGTTGACAATTTCATCAAAATTATATTTCATTTACATCCACCTTTCATTTTTCATTCCTGCGAATGATTCACATGTAAAAATTTATTGATTACTCCAATTATAACGATTAATAGAAATGATTAAAAATTTGGAAAGCTAAATTTTTCAAAAATGTCGGCGATGACACTAAAAAAAAGAGCAGGCCCAGTATATGAACCTCGCTCTTTAATGCGCGTTAATCTTCCAAAACCTCGTTATTTTATTGGTCCGTTCCGATTAAAATGGGAATTGATTTGACCTATAATCATCTTATGTTTTTCCCGTTTCGCTAAATCCCTGCGAATTTCAAGTGTTTGTACTCCTTCTTCTATTTTTTCCGCAATTTCAATCAGTCTTTCAATATCCGCAAATGAATACTTACGGGTCCCATTTGGGGTCCTATCTGGAAAAATTAGCTTCCGCGTTTCATAATAATGAATTTGTCTGCTTGAAAGACCTGTTAATTCTGTCACAATTCCTATGGTGATAACCTTTTGATCACGATAGGATGGATTTTCGTTTCCCAAGATACCACCTCCTATTTTGTTTTAGTTTATTTGAAAAAATATGAATTTTAAAACAATTATCATGTTATATATTCTAACATAAGATGTAATATACTGAAACAAGAAATTCCTTTCTTACAAAAATTTCATTTTCAAGCTAACGCTACTATTATCTAAAAAAAGATTTAGTCTAAAAATGTAAGCGAATTCAACATTGCACTTATTTAACACGGTAAAATCGTATAAAATTAGATTTGATAATTATGATTAGATTATTAAATATTTTGGTGAACGCTTACACAAATAGAACCTTTTTGATATACTAATATAATCTTGATTCATCAAAAAAATTGAAAACTTTCAACTGACTTGTCGTGATTCCCATGGTTTTTTTATCAATTTTCGATTCCAATTATTTTCTGAATTGTTGACTCTTTAAAAATTCTATGTCACTTTAAAAATATATTCTTACTTACAGCTACAAAAGGAGAACTCATAACGATGAAAAGAAAAATACTTGCCTATAATTTTGAATTCTCTGAAACCCTGGTTCGTTTAAGAGATAATTTTGACGTTGCAATTTTTGAAAGAATAAATCCCAAAACAGACCCGGCTTTTTTACAGGCTCTTAAGCAAGCTGTGGGTATTGTCGGTCTTGCCCTTCCAGTCGACAAAGAATTACTGGATCTTGCCCCAAATTTAAAAATTGTATCTAATAACTCAACTGGATTTAATAACCTTTCCATTGATGAGATGACAAAACACGGTGTTATGGGAACAAATACACCCGGTGTACTTGAAGATACTACCGCTGATGCGATTTTCGGGATTCTTCTTGCGGCGGCTAGACGTATCCCTGAATTGGACCAGTTCGTGAAGGTCGGAAATTGGAAGCAGCATTTAACTAGAAATGAATATGCCATTGATGTTCATCATAAAACCTTAGGAATTATTGGGATGGGAAAAATCGGGTCATTAATTGCGAAACGCGGGCATTTAGGCTTTGATATGAATATCCTGTACCATAATCGCACTCGCAATCTGGAGGCTGAGGAAAAATATCACGCTGTCTACACAGAGCTTGACCGCTTACTTATGGAAAGTGATTTTGTTTGTTTAATGACACCGCTCACACCTGAAACAGAAAATTTAATGGGGCCACGGGAATTTAAATTGATGAAAAAGTCTGCTATTTTCGTGAATGGTTCCCGCGGAAAAACAGTCGATGAAAAGGCACTAATTGAAGCATTAACAACGAACGAGATTCACGGAGCGGCATTAGACGTATTCCAAAGCGAGCCAGTCAATGCGGACCATCCACTTCTCCAGTTTCCAAATGTAGTGACAACCCCGCATATTGGGTCTTCTACTTTCGAAACAGAATTTAAAATGGCCAAGCTTGCGGTGGAGAATTTACTAGCAGGACTGACGGGAAAACGCCCAAGGAACCTGATTAATCCCGAAGTACTGAATTAATATTACGAAGGAGTTAAACACATGAATTCACCGAAAAGTGTTGTTGAAAAACTAAATTTGAATAAATATCCACGGAAGCTTGTTCTGCAGAAACCGGAAGATTTGGATGACTTTCATGAATTAGACTATGACTCATCTATTAATAACGATAAATATGATCTTATATTTATGTTCGTTTTTAGTTTAGAGGAATTTTCGTGGCAACTTCAATCGGTAATTGCAAACCAATTACTCGAGAAAAATGGTTATGTGTACTTTGCCTATCCAAAGAAGAATAATCCAAAATATAAAGAATACATTGAACGCGACAGCTTGTTAAACGTAGTTGCTATGGATGATGAGGGATATACGCTTGACAGTGATATAAAGTTTTCTAGAATGGTCAGTCTAAACGATGTTTTTACAGTGGTGGGCTTAAAGTCTGCCCCAAAAAAGACAAAAAAGGCTGACAGCAGTAAATCTAGCCAATGTGTGGATGACTATATTGTCCATGTGGAGGATATTAAACAGTACTTAAACAAAAATGAGGATCTATTGGGAGCCTATAGTCAATTAACTTTTGGATATCAAAAGGATTGGGCCCGTTATGTCTATAGTGCGAAAAGAAAAGAAACTCAAGATAAGCGTTTGTTAGAAATGGAGACGGTTCTTGGAGAAGGTTATAAATCAATGGAATTATATCGAAGGAAGCAGAAATAGTCAGTGGATGTAATTTCAAATGATCCCGTCTATCTAATTAGATAGACGGGATTTTTTTATTAAGAGGGCAAGAGCAAATTTTATCACAAGTAAGCAGAAGGGTGTCTAAATTTTTTATACAATCAGCTCCTATCAGTTCTATTCCCCACTTTCTTCCTATATTACTTATTAATACCATCCAAATATTATGACATAGCCATCATTTTTCTAAAAAAACCTAAATATCATTCCCCCCAAGCATATTACTTATACATTTTATCTAGATTGGGTACAATTCTAATAGAAATGGAGGAAATATCATGGTTCGTTTACTTGCGATTATCTCATTTATACTTTTATTTTATTTTTCATTGCCAGTTATTGATAAACAGATGGGGAAAAAAGATATAGAAAAAAAGATTGATTCTGTTCAATCTGAAATGAATATAAAAGATAGCTCAGCAGTATTAGAAACACTTAATAGTTTTTATGAAAAGGTTCAACAATTAGTTGGGCAGCTTGGCTTTCAGGCAGGAGAAAATCCTCTCACTAAACAACAGCCCCAACCACAAAAAGAAAAAGTAGAATTAAATATCCCTACGAACCAAGTATTTTCAGTAAATAATATTGAACTCGGTAATCTAAAAGAAGATATTGATCATAATTTAGGCAAGGCAAATCGGTCATCTCTTAATGAATATGGGACGAATTGGTATGCCTATCACGAAGATTACCACGATTTTTTTATGGTCATGTATGATGAAAACAACAAAGTGGCAGGATTATATACAAACCAAGATTTGATTGCATCCACTAAAGGAATCAAACTCGGAAGTTCCAAGATAGATGTTCGCGCAAAACTAGGTGAACCGATCACCAACATCCAAAAAGGATTGACAGTTTATCAATTACAGGAAAATAGTGACTATGATGTGTTCTTGCTTGAGGGAACTTACGTAACCATCTTTTATGATAAACATGAAAATAATACGGTAACTGCGATACAACTAATCAGTAAGGACTTTGAGCAAAAGAAAACAGGCTTTTACACCAAAGCCAATTCAGCGTTAAAAGAAGGCTTTGAATATCAATTATTCGATTTGACCAATGCTGCACGGGTCAATCATCAGCTTACAGTTCTAACATGGGATGAGCATGTTAGAGGAACAGCCCGTAAACATAGCACCGATATGGCGGTCCATCAGTATTTCGATCACACCAATCTGAAAGGACAATCACCGTTTGACCGGATGAAAGAGGATGATATCAGTTTTCATATGGCTGGGGAAAACCTTGCCTATGGGCAATTTAGCAGCATCTTCGCCCATGAAGGTTTAATGAACTCCCTCGGACATCGTGAAAATATTTTGCGGGAGGGTTACGAGTTTTTAGGGGTGGGAGTAGCTTTTAATGACGAATCGCAGCCCTACTATACAGAAAACTTTTTTGCGAAGTAATACGGCCAAGGGGTTATTATTCAGAACACTAAAAAATCCACAAAACCCCATGTTTTGTGGATTTTACTTTTACGATGGAAAAACGAGGAACATCTTATAAAGTTATTGTACGGTTTCAGTTTCCTACTTTTTGATCCAATAAGGTCAAGGTTTTCCCGATAGACTCTTGAATAACATATGTATTCCTTTCAGTATCATAAGGGGTTTCTCCTATATTAATAATAATTAGTGGAATGCCTTTCCTTCTGTATTGGGGGAAAGTGGAGAATGGCGTTACTTTAAGACTCGTTCCTAATACCAACACACAATCCGCCACATCTATCATATGTAAAATCGCATCAAATCCCTCCACAGTAAACCACTTGCCTGTATCACCGAACAAAACGACATCCGGTTTTATAAAACGTTCTCTTTTATCGCTGGTATCACAATGGTCACAGATATAGAATTCATCGATGGTATCGAGACGATTTTCCATCTTTTCTGTCGAATAGCTTTTACCGCAATGCAAGCAAGTTGCTGTTTTTATGGTTCCATGGAATTCTATGACTTTCTTACTGCCCGCTTTTTGATGAAGTCCATCAATATTTTGGGTAATGATATGAGAAACCTTCCCATCTTTTTCCCACTTCGCCAAAATCCTGTGCCCTAAATTCGGCACAGCATCCGGATGGTAAAGATTTTCGAATGCAAATTGATAAAACTCCCTTGGATTTCGATAAAAATAATCCAAGGAAAGGATATATTCCGGCGCAAGTTGATAAACCCCAGACCTTGAACGAAAGTCTTTTATGCCAGATTCTGTACTAATCCCCGCTCCAGTTAGCACAACGATGTTTTTTGCATTTTTAATGACGCTTGTACAGGTTTCAATCAGTTTGTTTTCCATCGATTCCTTCTCCTTTAAATACGCTGTTAGGGCAACAATAATACTACTTAGTTTATAGAAAAAAACCAATTCCTAGTCACATGTCAAGTATAGTATTTACAAATCAGGATTTATATCATAAAAAAACTGCCCCAAGTTAAACTAATGGGACAGCCTTTATAAATGGTGCCTGTCCCTCACTACTTTACAACTTAAAGCACTCGAGGTAGGCCATAATAGATGCTATGCAAATGCACGTAATTTTTTATTTTTTTTCAAATGCAAAGGTTTATGAGTGTAATAGATTTTTGCTAGTGCATGATTATCACAAAGTGAACATTTAATTTGATAAGAAGCTTTGCTAATATGGGGAGTTTCTAAGAAGGATAATATTTCTTTCATATGTTTATCACAGGCCCACATGATCTCACCCCGAATTCATATTTTTCTTTAACTAAGCTTACTAAATGGTAGAGACTTCTTTCTGGAGTTTATCAGGCTTTCTTTTCTTCACTACTTCTGTGAATGCATCATCCCAAGAAATTGAAATATCTCCGTTTGTCACAAATGTTTGACACCCAAGGCGATACCCTTCATTTAACCACTCTTCACCTAATTTTCTTCTTTCCTGTACCTTAACTTTATCTAGGAATTCAGCGCCGTCCTCCGCCTTAAATACGCAGCTGCCGCAAATTCCTCCGCCACATCGGTTTGGGAGTTCTCCATCGTAACGAAGGGACATCCTCAAAATATTCGAATCCTCTGGTACCTCTAATTGTTTATTGCTGTTAATGAAATTTATTTTTGGCATGCCTCGTATCCTCCCTAAAATTAATCTTCTTGGTATACAATATACCATATTTATAATTTTCAGACAATACAAATATTTTAAATCTTTTCATTTTAAAAAAAGATAAATATAAAACCACATCGAGTAGACGGTGTGGTCATTTATATAGAGGATATCTCGCTACGAGAACTTTCATTGGTATTTTTCAAGTGGACATCAATTTTTCTTTTTTATACAGCTTTTCTTTAATATTTTCAATATAAGTGATATACGCTTTTTTCGAGTTTTCAATATGAATTCTCATTAAATACTCTGCCATTTCCGCTTCTTTATCACGCAAAGCTTTCATAATATCAATATGTTCCCCTAGTGATTCTTTTCTTCTGCCTGGTGTCTCATATCCCATATTTGCAGCCATATGTATATAGTCAATCAGACCAGAGAGAATCTCAAACAATTTGGGGCTTTTCGATGCCTTATTAATCAGACGATTCATTTGTATATGTTCAAGATTAAAGTTTTCTTCGGCTTGATCTCTTAACAACATCAGTTCTTCGATCTTTTGATCCAATTCTAGTTGCGTTTCTCTATCCATCCGCCCCGCAGCTAATTTAACGGCCAAAACTTCTAAAGAGGAAAGAATTGTAAATACCTCGATGACTTCACTCTCGGAAATATTGGAGACGACGACACCTTTTCGGGGAACCGTTTTTACAAAGCCTTGGGATTCCAATCGGAACAAAGCCTCCCGAATCGGTGTCCGGCTGATGCCTAATTTCCCGGCAAGTTCTCTTTCAATTAAACGATCGCCCGCTTTTAATTCTCCCTCCAAAATCATTTCCTTTAAATAAATATATGCATGCTCTCGAATCGATAAAAGATTGTTTTCCTCCCATCTTATGTCCATAAATTCCACCCGCTTATTTTATTATTATTTTCTAACATTCATTTTTACGAAAGAAAAACTCCACCATAGATCAAGCAGCAAACAATTAACAGGGATGGATGCATTTTTACTCTAATCAATGCAAAATAACTAACCACAGCCAAAAAGACTAAATGAAAAACACCACTATTCTCATAAGCTGTTAAAAAGAATTGATAGGCCATCACAGCAAGTAAAATCGCAATAATCGGCTGCACAGACTTTGTCATAAGCGCTACTTTTGGAGAACCTTTAAATAGATTCACAAACTTAAATAACAAAATGACAGCAAGAGCGGAAGGAAGAATCGTAGCAATAAGCGCTATAATCGCACCAAGAATCCCCCCCACTTCATAACCAATATAACCGCCCATTTTGGTGGCAATCGGTCCTGGCAAGGCATTCCCAATCGCCAATACATCCCCAAACTCGGATAAACTCATCCAATGGTAATTGTTGACCACTTCATTTTGTATTAATGGAATGGTTGCAGGGCCGCCGCCGTATCCCAATAAATTAGCAATAAAAAACGCCCAAAAGATATGCAAATAGATCATGAACTTTTTTCCTTTCTCTGAAGAAGCAACTCAGCTGAAGCTTTTGCCGCTTTTTCTTTTCGATCCGCAATGAAATAGGCAGTGATGAGAAATACCGCAATCAAGATGCCGGGATGCCAATCAAGAAACTGGACAAATATTAAAGAAACGACCGATAGTGAGAGCATAATCGGAAAACCTAATCCTTTACGGCCATTTTGGAAAAAACGATAGGCCATCTCCAAGAGCATAAATCCGATCACAGGTGTAACCCCTTGAACCATCCCACTGACAATTGGTGATTCTTTAAACCTATAAAGCACACCCAATAAAGCGATCATGGCAATAATTGATGGTAAAATGTGAGTAAGAATAGCCACGGTCGCACCTAAATACCCCTTCACTTTATAACCAATATACGCCGCCATTTTGGTGGCAATCGGTCCTGGCAAGGTATTGGCTAATGCCAGGATTTCGACAAATTCCTGTTCGTTCATCCATTTGTATTTTTTAACAGCTTCAAATTCAATCAGCGGTATCGTCGAGGGTCCGCCCCCATAACCGGTCACACCGGTGCGGGCAAATCCAATAGCTAACTCAACATATGCTTTCAGTTGACTCTCCCCCTTTTTATACCAATATAACATTCTGTCGCATATTTTAATAGAACCGAAGATTAAGATAGACCCCATTCTGCTAAAACAAATGCTTTGAATGAGGTCCTGTTATTATTATTTTTTTATATCGGCTTCTGTAATTACTTCCAGCCCATCACTTTCAAGATAACTTTGCAATGCTTGCAGGGCGGCAGTACCCACAGCCGTGTCTTGCTCGCCGTTTCCGCCACTTACACCAATTCCACCTACCACGTCACCATTGACAACAATTGGGAATCCACCAACAAAAATAGCGAATTTCCCTGGAAGCATCTGTTGAATTCCAAAGGCTTCATTTCCAGGAAGTGCAGGTCCATTCGGCTCCTTGTTAAATAAATGGGTAGAGCGTTTATGGCCAGCAGCTGTATACGCTTTAGCAATCGAGATTTCAGGTCCCGTGATGCGCGCTCCATTCATACGTTCAAGCGCTAGCAGGTTGCCTCCATCATCGACAATAGCGATGGTTTCTAGAACATTGATCTCTTCTGATTTTTTCTTAGCTGCCTCAATCATTAACTTTGCTTCTTCTAGTTCTAATTTCAACACAGATTTCATGGCTGTTCTCCTTTACCTAATGTATTATTTTAATAGCCCATATAGACAGTTTTTAATTGCGTAAAGAACTCTAAGCCCACTCTTCCGGATTCACGGAATGTAGATGTACTTGATTTTTTCAGGCCTCCAAATGGTGCATTCATTAAGTT
This sequence comes from Bacillus sp. ISL-77, assembly GCF_018613105.1. Classification (NCBI taxonomy): domain Bacteria; kingdom Bacillati; phylum Bacillota; class Bacilli; order Caryophanales; family Bacillaceae; genus Bacillus; species Bacillus sp. ISL-77. The sequence goes on along the minus strand of NZ_JAGGQY010000078.1, from coordinate 63,382 downwards.
TCCTGTCGTTGTGCGGTTAACCTTGACTGTTCCCGCTTGGATATCCTTTGTAAATTGGTTGGCGATTTTGAGATTATTGGTAACAATCGAAGCGGATAAACCATACTCGACGTCATTCGCAACGGCAATGGCTTCTTCATATGTATCTACTTCAATCACAGCCACAACTGGGCCAAAGATTTCTTCTTTCGCAATCCGAGAATTAGCGTTTACATTGGTAAAAATAGCAGGCTGGACATAGTATCCCTTTTCGAATTCTCCAGACACTAATGGCTCACCGCCATATACTAATTCAGCACCATCTTCTTTTCCGAATTGGATATATTTCATGACATTCTTCAATTGTTTTTCGTTGGCAAGCGGACCAATTTTCACGCCTGCTTCAAACCCATTACCTATTTTTAGTGCCCTCGTTTTTTCAACAAGTTTCTGAACAAATTCATCTTTTACGTCTTTCAAGACGATGACACGGCTCGTTCCCGTACATGCTTGCCCTGTTAACGAAAAGCCCCCGTTTACAGTCAAGGTTGCGGCTAGATTGAGATCTGCATCATCCATAACAATTAGCGGATTCTTCCCGCCTAGTTCCATTTGTGTCCGAGTGGTAAAGCCTGCCTTTTTATGAATGTCTTCTCCAGCTGCGGTTGAACCTGTAAATGTGACGGCTCTAACAGCAGGATGGGTTACCAGCAAGTCACCGACGTCTGAAGCTTTTCCAGTAACAAAGTTAATCACGCCTTTAGGAATTCCTGCCTTATCTAGTGCTTCGACTAGACGATAAGCTATTAATGGAGTATCTGAGGAAGGTTTAAATACAACCGTATTCCCCGTGATTAGAGCGGGAGCGATTTTTCGGGCTGGTATAGAAAGTGGAAAGTTCCATGGAGTGATGACACTTACTACTCCGAGCGGTTCTCTTTCCGTTGAAACTTTCATATTTGCGTCATCGTTTGGAAAGGTTTCCCCCGTAAAGCTTTGTCCTTCTACTGCATAATAGCGGAGCGTTTGCGCAGAACGTAACACCTCATTCTTGGCATCATCAACATGCTTTCCTTCTTCTCTTGTTAATTCTTCTGCCAAAGAATCTGCATTTTGTTCTAGGATACTGGCTGCTTGATTTAAGATAGCCGCACGCTTGGATGGAGCTGTTAGGGCCCAGCTAGGAAAAGCATTCTTGGCAGATTCAATCGCAATTTTAACATCCAGTTCGTTTGAAGCTTGGAATTCCCCAACAAGATCTTCGGTATTTGCAGGGTTCACACTAAAAAATGTTTTTTTACTCACCGATTCCTGCCATTCTCCATTTATATAATTATTGAATGTCTCTACTTTTGTAGTAATCACTACTATCACCTTTTTTCATTTATTTATTTCCATGTCTTTTATAAAAAAATGGCCGTCACTTAAACCTTTAAAATACAAGATTAATAGGACGGCCGGTAAAGTTTTCTTATTACTTTGTTTCTACTAGTGCTCCTAAATCCTGCTCACAATACTCTCTCCATAACCCATCCATGTACATACGGCGCATTTTTGCACCTGTACGAACGACTTCTAAGCAGCGTTGTTGCAACTCAGGAGTACCGGCGTGGTCAAGAACAATTTTATAACCGCGCTCACCATGGATTTCATCAGATACGATGTGTAAATCAAAGAATTCAATTTCTTCATCTGTAAACCCATATTGTTCACGTAAAGCAGGTGTTTGCTTACGGTAAATATCTGGTACTTGTGATTCCAAGCCTACAACTAGAGCTGCTGTTGCTACGACGAAATTTTCGCGTGCTGCAACTGCGAAACACCAGCTTTGAAGCCCTAAAGTGGTTGGAGCCATATTGTTTGGATCGATAATTCTTTCTGCAGTCGTACCACATGCTTCCGCAAAACGAATCAATAAATCAGTGTGACGGTCAGCTGCAATTTCTTCTTCATACATGTTCTGTAAAGTGAAATCTTTTGCAGCGGCAAATTTTGGATCTGATGGAGTGTTGTGATAAATATACGCTAAATAGTCTGCGAATGGTCCTACATAATGGTAGTGATTTTCAGCCCATCTAGAAAAGTGCTTTCTTCCAAGTTTGCCCTCAGCCCAAGCTACTGTAAATGGAGCCTTCTGGCTATGGTTACCTTTAATTGCTTCTTCTAATTGTTTGCGAAATTCATCTTTAGATAATAATTCTGTCAACTGAAACTCCTCCTCTAATATTATGTAGGTACCCAAGTTTAACTTGGTATTTGATATTTTGTATACCAAATTAGATTAAAAATAAAAAGATTGTGGATTCTTTCCTCTTCCAGCACTCTTTAATTCGGTGAAAATATCATTTTGGTATACCTTACGTTTATACTACCAATATATTGTTTATTTGTAAATATAATTTTTAGAATTTTTTAAAGATTAATAATCTTCCCTCTCTACTACTAAATTTATGGAAGGACATCCACTTTCAGATCTAGTAATTTGAAGAGTTCTTTTGAAAGATTAGCTAAGGATTCCTCCACGATCTGCTGGCCCATTTCCCAGCTTGCTGTTGTGGCATCCCCGATACAGCCGTTATTCGTCATTTCTTCATAATAATAAAATCCTTGAATCGCTTTTCCAGGTCGAAGCTGCTTCCATCTTCCCTCTTCTTGGATATCACCTTTTTCAAGGTCTTCAAGACGGACAAGCTCGGGAGCTAAATATAGTGCTTCGGAAACTTCTCGTTCACAGCTATGTCCATATAATGGTGAAGTGATATTTTCCTTTATCGCCTTTTTAGCAGATGCAGTCGTCTTAGCATAGTAAATTTCAACATCCAGTTCTTTGGTTAACATCATTGAGGCAACATTAAGCGTCGACTGGTTACCTCCGTGAGAATTTAAAAACAAAAACTTTTTAATGCCGTGATGCTTCAATGATGAGATAACATCCTTTAAAACCGCAATTAATGTCGTGGGCTGCAAGGAGATCGTTCCCGGAAAATTTAAATGGTGTTGGGAAACACCCATATTAATGGTTGGTGTGACCAATGCAAAAGGAAACATTCGTTGGCCTAACTTCTTGGCCATCTTTTCAGCTAAGACAGCATCGCAACTTTCTACCATATGGGGACCATGTTGTTCGTGAGCACCAATTGGAATGATCGCGAATTCAACAGTCTTAAGCGATTCTTCTACTTCTTTCCATGTCATGCTGGTTAAATCATAACAATCCATTTTAACTCACCTACTTAAGTTTGTTGTATTTTGTATACCATTAATAAATATAAAATAAATTCCCTATCAAGATTGGATAGCAGATTGTTTCTTCGGGGTTTGGATCGAGATATTTTCTTGAGAAATTTCAATATCTTCTTTAATGGTTAATTGACATGTTAAGCGGTAGCCCTCATTGACCTTATCTCCAAGCATTTTTTCTTCTTTCCAATTCGGTGGAGATAATGACTCAGCCCCGTTTACGACGATACAAGTGCATTTTGTACATCGTCCCATTCCGCAGCCGTACTTTAATTTTGCTAATTGACGGGTCCCTGCTAATACTACTAAATTGGCATTGTCTTTCACTTCTTGTTCAATTGTTGTTCCATCAACATGAAGAATCACTTTTGGCATATTGTTACCCCTCTCTGTTTATTCTAAAAATTTTGATACTTTTCTGAAGTATACAATCTTTTTGTTAGATAAGCAAACTAGAATTTTTAGTTAGTACGAATTTTTTTCATGTAAATCAGTAGTCTATCAACAACTTTGGTAATTATTTAAATATTTAGAATATAACCTTGAACATTTTAACATCCTGATATAAAATACACATAAGTAGTTTGGTATACAATATTCCTTGGAGGTGAGTAAAGAAAAAAATTAACGTAGGAAGTTACTATACTTAGAGTACAGAAATTAAATACTTATCTGACTTGAAATTTAAGGTTATTAAAAACTCAAAGGAGTGTTCTACATGGGGAAATATATTGTCTTAACTAATAAAGATACCTTCCAAACAATTCTCGAAAACGATGGGTTAAAACCGATTGAAACCTACCATTTCTATTTCTTTGACAATTTAAAAGCGAAATATACGATTGCTGAAGTCCTTGATGAAACGATTAAAATTCGATTATTTGAAAATTTTGAAGGAAAAGAATATGTTAATCAGATAGCTGTAAAGTTTTTTGAAAAGTTTGATACAATTGAAGCTGCTCGCGAGGAATTAAATGAGATTGTCAAGGCGTCCGGGAACAGCGAGGATTCTGTCAACTCCAAACTGGTAAAATCTGACGAGGTAGCCGTTTAGAATATTTATTGTGCAAAAAAAAAATAGTTTTTCTATATATAAAATCCGGAGAGGTAGCTTGGCTCTCCGTTTTTTTGTCTTGATATTGTTTTTAAAGCACAAAAAACCGCCGGCTTTTAAGCGGCGGTTGAATAAATAACGTTAGAACTTAAGAGTTTTTCTTAGTGAAGCTAGTTTTTTCTCAGCTTTTTCAACAGCCCTTTTGGATCCAAATAGAAAGTTAAACATTTAAAATCCCCCTATTAATTGAGTTATTTGATAATGTAATTGTATAATGGGATTAACAATAAAACAAGTTTTTTGTATACCAAAATCATAACAAATGGCAAATTTGTGACAAATATAGCCTAAATAATACTATTTGGTATACAATTCATAAAAGATAGGGTGGTTGATATGCTGAGGTATATGTTTTTTATCGTAATTTTATTGTATCTTTTCTCCGTGCTGGTGCCTGTGCTAAATCTTGGTGTACTAATCTCCTGTCTATGTCTTGCGATTGTGCTTATTACCCTATTTCAAGCCAAGCGATTTGTTCAAGTTTTAGGAGGTACATTTTTGCTGCTTGGAGTGGTCTTATTGTGGACAAGCGGGGCTTCCTGGCATCAATATATTCTTTCTTTCGGCCCTATGCTGGACTTGCTTACCATGTTTACACTGATTCCGATTTTAGGGATACCGATAAAACTAGGCGGTTATAGCGGGGGCATACAAAATATTATTCAAAAAAGAGTAAAAACCTCTGGTCAACTGTATATGATTACGTCTGGCATATCGTATTTTTTTAGTATTTTTATGAATCTGGCCACATTACCGATGACTTACTACTCGATTAGGCCTGCTTTGGATGTCATTCCCGTTGAGAATAAAGAACGGTTTATGAGCAGAGCGATTACGCGCGGGTTTGCCATGCCTTTACTTTGGGCACCTGTTACACCGATTGTTGGGATCGTCATCACGATGACGGATGTAAGCTGGGTCTCGATTCTTCCTTATGTTATTCCCTTAAGCATCGTGGGTATGGGGGTGGATTGGTATATCGGCTCACGTAAGGCAAATTTCATGATCCAAAACAAAAAGGACCTATCCGTCCACGAAACCGCTGCTACGATAGAATCATCGGGTCAGATGAATCGTTCGGTTAGAGTCTTTCAAATTCTCCTGGCAATCATCATTTTTAACGTGGTCATTTCTTTAGTAGAAAAAAAGTTTCCTTATCCGTTTTTAATTTTAGTATCCTTACTTGTCATTCCATTTTCCTTTTCTTGGTCTCTATTCTTAAAACAGGGGAAAGAGTTCGGGGCCCAATTGGTTAAGCATTTTCAAACCTTCTCTGTAAGTATGAAGGATCAATTTTTTATTTTTTTATCGACAGGATTTTTTATCTCAACCATTAATGTTTCTCATACCAATGTATGGCTGGATACTTGGGTAAATAAGTTTATTAGTTTAGCAGGTGTAGAAATCTTTTTGATTTTATTGCCTCTAATCCCGTTGGCTTTTGCTTTTCTAGGACTGCATCCCGCAGTTTCACTAGCCCTAATGACAGAGGGTTTGAACCCAGAGGTGATTGGGATATCACCGCATATCTTGACTGTGGCGATGTTAGCAGGAGCTGTTTCTGCTTTTCTAGTGGGCCCTTATAATGCGACATTAGGTCTTATGTCAAACATCGTTAAGGAAAGCTCCTATAAAGTGTCTAACTGGAACCTGCCATTCGCAAGCATTTATATTGGCTGTGTCATGTTATACTTATTTATTTTACAAGTGTTTTTAGCTTAACGAAGCCGCTCATAACTAAAGGTGTCAATCATTGAATTGACACCTTTAGCAATTTAAGGGGTTTTAACATTTTTACTAGAATTCTCTGTTTGTATTTCTTTGACAATTTCCTTGGCAAAGTGACCAAGACTCCCCTCACTATAGGAACGTATCACTTCGGGTGCTAGCGATGTTAGCGCTCTTTTAAGATATTCTGGGGATAATCCTCTGTCCGCAAATTCAGTCTCGATATTGATGGCCGTTTTTAAGGCAAAATAGGTGGCTAATTTATTTACCTCTGTTAAACAACTTTCACGATCAATCTTTACCTTTCCAATCTCCTCAAAAAGCTCCTCAATCTTTGGTGGTAATACGGATTCAGTTATAAATAAACCATTTGCGTGTTCCAATAAATCTCTCGAATGACCCATATACTTCACACCATGAATCTCTAAGCATGGAAACTTGATCGTTAGCTCATTAGTAGCAAGGTTCGTGGCCATATTAATGATAGATGGTGTATGCTGAGCATTGCTCTGGAGCTTTAAGCTTGAGATAAATGGAATAATCTCCGTAGCAGGAAGTGCGAGAATTAAAATATCTACATTACCTATTTCACTTTCTGTTAAGTGATAGCCATTTTGAAATAGGTGGAGATAATTTCTGGCTTTTGTTTCCACTGGGTGGTAAACACCTATTGGGATTGATTTTTTATCCCAATGAGTCATCAACGCTGTTCCTAATTTTCCTATCCCTACTAAACCAATCCTTTGTTGTTTCATCCTTTATCCCCTCTCTTCGTTTCATCCTATGTTTATTGTCTTTTCAAGATAACAAATGTTTTCTTGTTTAAACTACAAATAATAAGGCTACCCCAAAAATCAGTTCGCTGCTGACTTTTGGAATAGCCTCTTTATTTATAAGCGACACCTAATTTCTGTATCTAGTATACTTAAATACATTAAAACTGTTACTTTACCAAATGATAACGGCCAGTATTGTAGCAATGGTAAGTCCGGTTATAACTGGGAAGAAGTTCTTTCTGGCCAGTTCTAACGGTGATACTTGGAGGAACCCGGCAACTGCAACAAGAGATGACCATGCAATCAGCGTACCTCCGCCACTCCAAACCGCTCCCATCTGCCCAATAGCTGCCAGAACGGAAGGATCGATATTACTTCCAGGTCCAATCGCTCCAGACAGTGCACCTGTTAACGGTAGCCCTGCAAACCCAGAACCATCTAACCCTGTAATGATTCCAACGATTAAGATACTAAATGCTGCTATAAATGGGCTATGTGGAATATAATTTTGACCTGCTTGGATCAAATCGAATAGAAATCCTGGTTTTGCTGCATCTTCACCTAAAGAAAGGATAGACGCTGAAAAGTCTCCGCTTCCCATAAAGAAGTAGCCTGCAATCGGAATAACGGGTGCCATCGCCCTAAATGCGAATACAAAACCTTCGGTAATATGTTCACTGATTTTATCTAGTGCATGAATTCGGTTAAAAGCAATCGTCGCCAACACTAAGAGAATGGTTGCCACCCCTCCAATAAAAGCTGCGCCGTCGCCTCCCTCAAATCCAGCTCCACCGCCAATTTTTGTCTGGAACATAAAAATCATAACAGCAAGCATTGCTAAAGGCACAATAATCGCAAAGATTTTTCCCCATTTTTCTTTTACCTTAATAACTTCAGCAGTTTCTTCTACTGTAGCAGCAAGTTCTTCGGTAACTTGGAAGAATGCCTTTTCCTCTTTATTAATCTCATTAACAGATCTTTTTGTAATCGCTTTTCGATGTGTGGCATACACAATCGCTAGAGAAGTTATTCCAGTAATGAGAGAAAGAATGAAGGCCTTATCTGAAACTAAGGATTTATCAATTCCTGCGGCTTTCGCACTAAGCATTGGGGCTACTTGCATAATATAGTCTGATGAAAGTGCCATACCTTGTCCTGCAATAACAATAACCATTGCTGAAGTCATGACTGGCAATCCTGCGCTTACTGCAGCAGGCACTAACAAAGCACAAATTAACGGAACAGCTGGGGTTGGCCAGAAAAAGAGTGAAATCACAAACGTAGTGACCATTAACACTAAATAAGAAACGTGTCCGTTTACCATTATTTTTTGGATCGGCACGACCATCCTTTTATCTGACCCTAGATCCTTCAAGGAATTAAGGAGACCGATCATGATGGAAATGATTAGGAAAATACTAAATAGTTCCTTAGCGGCAACCAGGTTTGCATTAAAGACGGCTTGAAAACCGCCGATCACGCTCCCTTTATACACGGCCGCTACTAAAAAGGTTCCAACTATAAGAGGTAACACAACACCTTTTCTAAAAAGCATGATAATAATAACGGCTACAGTGACTACTAGATAAACCCAATGAGCTGCTGTTAATTCCATATTTCCCCTCCGTTTGTTTTAAAAAATTTTTAAAACGATTGTAGCGAAAGATTTCCTTAATTATTGGAAAAGGACCGTAGGAGAGGAATATTAGTTATAAATGGATGGTTATCATGGTGTATATCCTCTACTTCTGATTTGCTTTTCTTATTCCTATAAAGATAAACAATTGCTATTCCATTAAAAGAATAAATCGAAGAGATAATATTTTGAATACTGTAGATTGTATACCAAAGATTTATAAATTTTTTACGAAATTACATGACAACCAAAACACTAAGTTGAAGGCTCTTTTATATCAGAACATTTTCTAGTCCCTAAATCATTCAATCTACAAACAAAGAAAAACTAGTGCAAAGAGTCTAAGTTGCGTTTTATGTAGTTTGATTCTTTAGGAATGATTAAGATCAACCCCTTTCTTTTCACTATGTACACCTTGTTTACTTTAAGGTTGAAAATAATATACCATTATTCTCTTATCTTTGCAAACAATTTTGAAAATTTAGAAGTTTATATAAATTTATATTATTACTATTGCTTTTGTGATTCGAATCGGCTAAAATGTAGAAAATTGATGGTATATGGTATACAAAGAACTTTTATTACATAGATTGGTAACTTTATAGTTTATTGGAAAAAAATTCAATCCGAGGAGAATGAATATGCTTAGAGCTGGTATCATAGGATATGGAACGCTTGGAAAGAGTATAAGCCAGTTAATCGAATCAGGACATGCTGGCGATGTCGCCCTTCAAGCCCTTTTGGTTAGAACCCCACTTGGTCCTTTAGGCAACCCACCTAGTCAATGTACAGTAACTACTAATGAAGATGTTTTTTTTAACCAAGATTTAGATATCATTATTGAAGCAGCCGGTCATCACGCCCTCCAACTATACGGTGAAAAAGCCCTTTCTTCAGGAAGTAATTTAGTCATTCTTTCTGTCGGTGCATTAGCAAATATAGACTTTTATGAGTCCTTACAGGCGGCTGCAACTAAATACAATCAACAAATAATCATTCCATCTGCTGCCATCGCAGGTTTGGATCGGATCGCTGCTGGGGTATTGGGTGAAATCGATGAAATAACCTTAATTACAAGGAAGCCAACAAAAAGTTGGTATGGGACGATTGCTGAGGAAAAAGTAGATTTAGAAACAATTACTGAACCTTTTTGTGTTTTTGATGGTAATGCCAGAAACGCTGCAAAATTATTCCCTGAAAACGTAAATGTTTCCGCGGCACTCAGTCTTGCCGGGATTGGATTCGAAGAAACGAAGGTTCAAGTTTATGTGGACCCAACGATTCAAATGAATACCCACACAATCATTGCGAAGGGCTTTTTTGGTCAAATGGAAATAACGATTCAAAACAAGCCTTTTAAGCAAAATCCTAAATCTAGTCCTATTGTGGCGATGAGTGTCGCAAAAGTATTACAGAATCTAACCACCTCAGTCGTAATCGGACTTTAATAACATGCAGACAGAAATAGAAAAACTCCACCAGTGGATGGAGTTTTTTATTTATTTACTCTTTTTTCCTTGATTAACAGCCTCAATATATGCTTTTCGAGAATTTTCAATATGAATCTTCGTCAAATACTCAGCCATTTCTATTTCTTGATTGATAATGGCTTCCATTATTCGTAAATGTTCTTCCATCGACTGCACCGGTCGGCCTGGATTTTTATAACCTGTCTTGGCAAATGCCCGAATATAATCTGACAACCCACTTAGTATTTCATATAGTTTCGAATTTTTTGCTGAACTGTATAATAGATGATTCAATTCACCATGTAAATTAGAGAAATCATTATCATTCTTATCCTTTAAGCAGACTTCTACTTTTTTACAGTACTCGACAAACTTACTTTTGGTTTCATCGTCTAATTTTTGAGCAGCTAATTTTGCTGCCAAAACCTCAAGTGAGGAAAGAATCGTAAATACTTCAATAATTTCCTTATCTGAAATATCTGCAACTATAACACCTTTTCTTGGAACGGTTTTTACAAACCCCTGCGATTCTAATCTAAACAACGCTTCACGGATAGGTGTTCGGCTGATATTCAATCGCTCTGCCAGTTCCCGTTCCACCAAACGATCACCCGTTTTAAATTCACCTTCTAAAATGAGATCTTTAATGTGAATAAAGACCCTTTCGCGTAAAGACAATAGATCTTCCTCTGCCCAATTATTCCCCACGGTTTCTCCTTCTTTCTAGGTATACATTGTACCAATTATAACTTACTCTAATTGTAAACATCAAATACTATGGTTGAATTTTCCAAGGAAGTGGGAAATAATTTTAAATTTTTCATCATTGGATAGTTTCAATAAGTCTTTTGCGAGTTGAGGGTTCCCCTAAGACTGCTTGCGTAATAATCTTTGCCATAACTTCGGCCAACTTCACGACAGTGAATAATCTCGTATTATTTAAGGATTGCGCAGGTGCTAATGGATCCAGGTAATTAACCACAGCTTTCATATGGTATTCACCTACACTAGGTAAAGATTTATTAACCGCCATACCTGGGACCAAAGAACCTTCTTTTAAAAAAATAAACCCAATTTGTCGTTCATCCCCCAAACAAGCATCAATACCCAAGATAAATGGTTGATTATGTTTTTGATAAATGTCCTTGAGAATTTTCTTTATATTTAAGGCATGAACTGGTTTTTCTAAGGTTCCATAAACCGGAAAAGGAATGTCAGCTTCTGTTAACATCGTCCCGACAATCGGGCCTAGTGAGTCTCCTGTAGAACGGTCTGAACCCACACACAAAATTATGACTTCCCTCGAGGTGCTACTAAGGACTTCTTTTAGTTTAGTGACAATATCAATTAGCTCGTTTCCCTCTGTAGTCTCTTTAACGGAAACATAGCATGACCTTTCTGCCTTCTCAGTCGTCTTTTTCTTGCCGTCAAAAGGCCACATAAACATCAACCCTCTTCTCAAGTTGTAGTTTATACACGTTTTCTTTTATTTTATGATACCTAGTGTAAAACCTGCCATAATCCTGCAAATAAAAATCACATAAAAGAACTCTAGAGTTCACCATTTTGTAACAAAACAGTGCCTGACCCCCGCTATTGTATAACATTAAAGCAGTGGGAGTCAGGCACTTTATATACTTTCAAATAAGTTAATTCGATTATAAAGTTCTTTATTTATTGGAGTTGAGATCCCAAATTTATCTGCCAATTTTAGGACAGTTCCGGAGAACAGCTCCACCTCACTTGGACGTCTGGCTTCGACATCTTGAGCCATGGATGGTTTACCGTCTGGACTTAAGGTTGCTAATACCCGTAACCAATAGGCTAAATCTGCTTCGGTTAAGTGGATGCCTGCTCTTTCAGATAGCGTGATTACCTCTCTCATCGCCGCAATCATCATCTCTCTTGCTTCTCCTTCTCGTTGAATCTCACCATAGTTGCTCTGAAAGACAGCTACGGTTTGATTGACTCCGACATTTAACATAAACTTCCCCCATTGTCTCTTAACCATATTGGTATCGACCTCATAGGGAACTGCCATTTTTTCAAAAAAAGCCGCGACACTGTTAACATTTTTGGAAATGAATCCTGGTTCTTGTTCACCAAAGCAAAGCATTCCCCTATGGTCATATGTGAGTTGATTCCCCACTTTAACCGCATCCATTCCTTGGGCAACACAATATAAAATTTTCTCATGCCCATATGCCTGGCCAATGACAGCCTCACTGGAAATCCCATTTAAAGCCGATAAAATGATCGTCTGGTCACCAATATGATTCTTTACTGCTTGAATCGCATCCTTTAAACCATTATATTTCACCGTGAAAATAAGCAAATCAGCTGGCTCGCATCTTTCATCAGGTGTCAGATAAGTGAAATCGCAGCGTTCTCCGTTACAATAGACGTGTTCATTTTTATATTTGGTTATTCTGTCCCGGTCAGCAATAATTCGTAAATCTGCTTTTGGCATTTTCCTTGATAAATGATGTCCAAAAAGTATTCCTAATGCACCTAAACCAATGATCGATACCTTTTTTATCTCCATCACGCATTTCATTCCTTCCATATTGAAAAAGTGCTTTTTAAGAATTTTATATTTTGATTTAGCAACTAAATAGTATGTAAACAGGCTTTCACAAATCTATTTTACTACTTGTATTTTATTAATGAAATTAAAAAACTCTGTGGAAATAGATTCCCAACAGAGTTTTTAACCAGCAAAATCTATTACTTATATTCCGCCTCCATCATCATGGATGGTACTGTTTTCCTTGCGAATGGTCGCTGAAAGGCTGATCACACCCACGGTTGCGATCAATGTACTTACAATGATAATAATATTATAAATATTAATCTTAACTAAGAGATTAATCAGGATATAAGAAATAACAAGCGAAGCTAAAGGTGAGATTAGCCAGACTTTTAGAATCCTTTGAATGACTGATTTTTGCCAAATACCAAACCCCTTTTGTGAGGCACCCACACCTAATATTCCACAAGTCGTTACTTGGGTGAGAGGAATTGGCAAACCAAACAGTGATGCGACAATAACGAGGGTTCCTCCTGTAAAGGAAACCGCACTCCCTTCTAGCAAGGAGAGTCTGGTGATTTTCTTCCCATTCGTTTCAAGCACCTTGCTCCCTAGTAAAATAGCTCCGATTGAGACGAATAAACCGCCGATCCAGATTCCTTTACTCGTTGAAATCATCCCAGCCCCTACTAGCGGGCCAACGGCATTTGCTACATTATTCATCCCAGCTGAAAAGGCCTCTAAACAGCCCCCTATGACTAGTAATACCGCCAGCCATTTTTTCCATTTTCCATTCTTAGTTAAACCGACCCAACGCTTTTCAGCAGAGGATATCAACTTTCCAAGTCCAAAGGTAATGAGAAATGAGACGATTGGAACTAACACCCAGAAGGAAACAATCACCAAAAGATTATTTAAATATAAACTTTTAAAAGCGATCCCAGCACCTACAATCGATCCAACGGTAACCTCACTTGTCGATAAAGGGATCCCTAACAGATTTGCAATAAACAATGTCAACGTAGCTCCTGCAAGGATAAGGACGACTAATTTAATCGTTAGGAGATTGGAAGGAATAATTCCCTCGCCAATCGTTTTCACAACCTCCCCACCACCAAGTACAGCACCTAGAAAAGCTGCTAACGCAACCAAAATCATGGCCAAGCGCTTACTCTTTATGGCATCTGCACCATAGGCCGATCCCATTGATGCTGCCGTCCCACTTGCTCCAATATTCATCGCAAAGAAAAAAGCAATAATAAAAGCAATAGACGTCCAAACCATGTATAATCTCTCCTTATGTACCCTATCTATTAAACTGGTAAACACGCAACCAATTTTAAACTCCCAATTCATACTATTCAGGTAGGAATAATTTAGTATTTTGTTTATTATACATTCCCAAATCACATTAATCAATCAATAATTTCAGATGTCTTCAAATTTTCAAAAAATAACTTTTTACCTATTTTTAAAACCCATTTTTTGAAAATAAAAAAAGAGTCCGAAGACTCTTTTTTTGTAGTAATTTGGATTCATACATCCACTAATGTGATGCTGTCTTAGTTGAACTCTTTAATGAAAATCCCTCGTACCCTTTAGCAGCGATTTCGGTACACTTTTGGCGATAGGCGCCGACTCCGCCTACATAAATCAGGAAGCCACGCGGCTTGCCTGGGATATTCGCCCCTGTGTACCATGAGTCAGTTTTAGTATAAAGCGTGGATTCGGCTACTTCTCTGCAATGGGTACTCCAAGCTTCTTCCGCCTCAACAGTCGCCTCAATCGTTTCCACACCATTCTTATTCATATACTCAATACAATCCGCAATCCATTCCACATGCTGTTCAATGGAGACAGGCATATTACTCAGCACAGAAGGACTTTCAGGACCAGTAATCATAAACATGTTCGGAAAACCAGCGTTTGCAATCCCTAGGTAGGTCCTCGTCTGTGCTCCCCCAGCCCATTTCTCTTTCAGTGACACCCCGTTTTTACCCCGAATATCCATCTTCAATAAAGGCCCAGTCATTCCGTCGTATCCTGTGGCAAAAACAATCGCGTCCAGTTCATATTCCGCTTCCGTGGTCCGGATCCCTTTTAGAGTAATCTCCTCAATAGGTGCTTTCTTTACGTCTACCAAGGTGACGTTTTCACGGTTATACGTTTCGTAATAATTCGTGTCAATGATTGGCCGTTTTGTACCATAAAAATAACTTGGTAAAAGCTTTTCAGCCACCTCCGGGTCATCGACAATCTTACGGATCTTGGAGCGGATAAATTCGGCAGCCGTTTCGTTGGCTGCATCATTAATAAGCAGGTCATAATAGGCAGTAAAAATGCCTAATCCACCCTTCTCCCATGCCTCCTCGTATACACGCTCTCGCTCTTCAGGTGTAACCTCCAGCGCTGACTTAGTAGGTGGTACCATTGGCTGGCCTCCCTGGGATTCACGCATTTGTCGTTTTATCTCGCTGAAATTTTCTTTAGCCTGCCGGATATACTCCGGGTCGTACGGATGATTTCTAGCTGGGGCACAATACTGTGGAGTTCGTTGGAAAACGGTAAGGTGTTCGGCCTCTTGAGCGATGACTGGGATGGCTTGGACGCCAGTTGAACCCGTGCCAATAATGCCGACTCGCTTACCCTTGAAATCTACCTTTTCGTGCGGCCAATGTCCAGTGTGATACCACTTGCCCTTGAAATTATTGATCCCGTTAAAGTTTGGTACATTGGCAGCAGAAAGGCAGCCGACTCCTGTGATGAAGTATTTCGCTGATACACTAGTTCCATCGTTCAAATGGAGCATCCATCTATTATTCTCTTCGTTATAATGGGCAGCCAAAATACGAGTCTTAAACTGGATGTCACGACGGAGATCAAACTTGGTTGCTACAAAATTTAGGTAACTTAGTATTTCCGGCTGCTCAGGATATCGAGAAGTCCAGGTCCATTCCTTATAGAGTTCTTCTGAAAAAGTGTAGTTATAATAGATGCTTTCCGAGTCACAGCGTGCTCCGGGATACCGGTTCCAATACCATGTACCGCCAACACCATCACCCGCCTCGAAAACACGGGTAGAGAAACCAGCCTCACGTAAGCGATGAAGCGTATACAATCCCGAAAACCCTGCCCCAATAACAACAGCGTCGTAGTTGGCAACTTGATTTGACTGTTTAGTAGATTTCAATATTCCTACCTCCCGCATCTAATATAATCGTTAAACCCTGCTGACTTTTTGGTCAATTTCACTTAAAAACTTGGCAAATCTAGAAATTGATTCTTTAATTCGCTCTGGAAATACTGCCATATTCGTAAAATAACCATGTACTAAACCTGATTCGATAATCGTTTCAACCTTGACCCCTGCATCTTTAAGACGCTCAGCATAGGCTAAACCTTCATCCCTTAGGACATCATTTTCTGCGGTAATAACGTAAGCTGGCGGGAGATTGCTTAAATCCTCTGCCAATAATGGAGCAATATATTTATTTTTTGTATCCTCATCATTGTTAATATAATAATTTCCAAACCAAATCATTAAGTCTCTATCAAGACCAAATCCAGTTTGGAACTCTTGATATGACTTGGTGTCGTACCCGAGGGCCGTTACAGGATAAATAAGAACCTGGGCAGCGATGTCTGGACCATTTTGTTCTTTGGCGATTAACGAAACGACGGCTGAAAGATTTCCACCTGCACTGTCACCGCCAACAACTAGATTGGAAGCGTTTCCATTTATCACCTCAGCATTTTCACTAACCCATTTTAATGCCGCATAGGAATCCTCTATAGGGATTGGAAACTTATATTCAGGTGCAAGCCTATAATCGACAGAAACGACAACTCTGCCAATTCGATTAGCAATCATTCGGCAACTTGGATCTGCTGTCTCAAGATCCCCAATTACCCAGCCACCGCCATGGTAATAGACAAATAGAGGAAATGGTCCTTGACCTTCCGGTGTATAAATTCTCACCTTAATCTCGGCATCATCGGCGACAGGAATCATTCTGTCCTCTATCTTCGCAAGCGGGGCCAGTTCTACCTCTACGGGAGGGGCTAATGCAAACATTTCTCTTACTGTCTGTGCATCTAATGACTGGATTAATGGCATCTGGCTGAACATTTCTAAATAAGCTTTTGCTTGCGGGTCTAAATTGGCCAAAAAACATCTTCCTTTCCTAAATGGGAATTTTTCAACTTTTAAAAAAAAGATTTTCCTAAAAGTGTATCTTAAGGATATAATTTTTTGTATAATTTGAATATTCCCAATTTTAGACGTGCTATATCCCTATAAAGGAGATGATAATATGACATCTCAGTATACCTTACAGCATCGAATTCACGATTTGGAGGAAGCCACCTGCCACGAAGAAAGATTATATAAAATTCTCGAAGTATACATGGACCTTTATCCTGTCATGAATGCCTATTTATTTAGATTTTCTCCGTTAGGGTTTCTTGGTGAAGGAATCATCTCATTGTCATCTGCTGGTATGGTCCATATTGGGGATATTCGGGATGATATCCGTTCCCTGCCGATCATTTACTCAGCCATTAATGAGAAGAAAGCAAAGTATTGTTCTGGTATTGAGTATCTAAAGCAAACAAGTAGTAAATACATAACTTCTTCAAGTGTAAGTTCGATTTTAGTTGTACCTATTTGTTACCGATCGGTTATTATTGGATATATTTGCTCAAATGAGTTCGTGAAAGAATCTTCAATTGATGATAAACATCTTGTCTCATTAACCCTTTATGGCAAAGAAGTTGGAAAGTTTCTAGAAAAATTCGATAGTGTGGAAGACCCGCAAGTATTAAGTAAGCGGGAACTAGAAGTTATGAGGAGAATTGCCTGGGGAGAAAGCACAAAGGAAATGGCCGATTCGATGGAAATCAGCGAATTAACGGTAAAACAATATGTGAAAACGGCAATTAAAAAGCTTGGCGTTCAAAATCGTTCCCATGCAATTGGAGAGCTTTTCCGGAGAGGAATACTTTCGTAGTTTTTTGTAAGCGCTTTATTTCCCAAAGTAACTTACCTTAGATTAGATAAACTGGAGTATCAGCACCCAAGTGGGTGCTCTTTTTATTACTCATCATGTGCCACGGCTACTTCATAGCAACTCAGGTCAATCTCTGTTTGTTTTCCTAAAACAAGCTTTGCTAGTTCCACGCCGAGATACGGTCCACTCGTTAATCCTGAAGCCCCTAATCCATTGGCTAAATAGATTCCTTCATAATCAGGTAAAGCCCCAATCACAGGCAAAAAGCCAGGGGTGAACGGCCGAAAACCGACTCTTGTTTCAAGATACGTACCTGCAGCTAATCCAGGTGCTACTTCTAGGGCTTTGCTTAATATTTCATGGATTCCTCCTGCCGTTACACGATTGTCAAATTCAGCCTCATTTTCATGAGTCGAGCCGACGACGACCCGGCCATTATCAAAGGTAAGAATGTAATGGTTTTGGGGTGGAATAACAACCGGCCATTGGCTCGTATCTGTTTCAGGCAACTCAAGGTGGATGATTTGTGCCTTTTGTGGTTTGACTAAAAAATGAACTCCTAATGGCTGTAAAAGCTCTTTAGACCATGCACCTGCCGTAACAATGACCTGATCCGCTAAAAATGTTGAATCATCAAGTATAATGCCAACCACTTTGTTTCCCTGCATTGCTAGGGAGGCATTCCCGTTACGGAAAGTAACTCCATGCTTGATCGAGGCGCGGATTAATGACTCACGTAATGCTCTTCCATTTACCCGTCCTCCTCCACTAACATGAACAGACCCATACTCTTCAGATAACGGCGGGAAAAGCCGCTTTGTTTCAGCAGGTGAAAGAATGGTTATCTCCCCCATTTCGGGTGCATCGTCCCTTCGTTTCCGTGCTCGTTCAGCCATTTGTTCGAGTTTACTCATTTCTGTATGAAGACTAATTGCCCCTACCCGTTGATAGCCCGTTTCTTTCTCTCCATCTGCTTCCAATTGAGCAATTAATTCTGGATAGTAACGAGCTCCTCCTTTTGCTAACTGATACCATGCTTTGTTTCGCCGCTGCGAAAGCCAAGGACAAACAATCCCCGCTGCTGCATCAGTGGCCTGCCCGGGATCCATACGATCCACTAATGTCACCTCTGCCCCTAATTGTACAAGGTGATACGCTGTTGACGCCCCGAGAATTCCTGCTCCTATAACTACTATCTTCTGCATATTACACCTTTTCCGCACTTTTTAAAAAAAGGACTTAATGATTTCTTGTTCATTCATACATTCTGTACAAATGTATTCAATTTCTAGAGCATCTTCGCGTACCATGTGCTCTGTTTCTTTACCGCACTTTTCACAATAAAGATTTTTGGGGAATTCTATCATAATTACATCACTCGCTTTTTTATATAATGTTTACAACTATAAGTGTAATGTTCCCCATGATAGCGTATTTTAGCAAAAGGCTGAGGAATTTACTGCGATGTCATTAATAAATTTTAGCATTCATTGATTCAAAAGAACCAACTTATAATGAAATGGAACAAAATCGGTTAAATTATATACGAGCAATTTTTCATTGCTCAAAAAAACTTCGTCGGGAGTGATGTATCATGGCCAGAAACAAACTATTGGTTCCTGGAGCAGACAATGCTTTAGATCAAATGAAAGAAGAAATTGCCAACGAGTTTGGAGTTCAACTGGGTGCTGATACGACCGCACGAGCAAATGGTTCAGTCGGAGGCGAAATGACGAAACGTCTTGTCGCTTATGCTGAACAAACCCTTCAAAATCATCAAAATCAATAACAGGTGATTCCAAAAAGAGGCTGTCCCAAGTATTTTGGGGCAGCCTTTTTCCATTTTGCTATACAAACTTCTCTATTTTAAGTTTAAATAGAACAAAAGGAAGAAAAGGAGCCCATCATGACACAAAAAACAGCCATCGTTACAGGATCTTCAAGCGGCTTCGGTTTGTTAACCGTGATTGAACTGGCATTAAAAGGATTTATAGTGATTGCAACGATGAGAGATGAAAACAAAGCGCAGCCCCTACTAGAACTTGCAAAAGAAAACCAGGTAGAAAATTTCATTCATGTCCTCCCGCTTGATGTTACATCCACGGAATCCATTCTTCTTTTAAAAGGCAAATTGGAGAAATATCCCTCTATAGATGTGTTAGTCAACAATGCGGGTTATGCACTTGGAGGTTTTAGTGAAGAGCTCTCAATCGAGGATTATCGGCTTCAATTTGAAACCAACTTTTTCGGATTGATCGCCGTAACACAGGCAGTCCTTCCATTAATGCGGGCAAAGAAACAAGGCAGGATTATTAACATGAGCAGTATCAGCGGGAGATTCGGTTTCCCAGGATTATCTGCATATGTCGCATCCAAGCACGCTCTTGAGGGTTATAGTGAGAGCTTACGACTGGAACTTAAACCATTTGGGATTGATATATCCTTAATTGAGCCTGGATCCTTTCAAACCAATATTTGGGCAAGCGTGGATGGGATGGGGGTCAATGCGGAGTCCCCGTACGCATCCTATATGGAGAAGATACTAAATGAAATTGAAGGTGGAAAAGCTGGGCATGGCAATCCAATCGAGGTAGCCAAACTGGCTGCACAAATTGCCTCGCAGCCGAAATCACCTGACCTCCGGTATCCAATCGGGGCTGGTGTAAAGAATATGCTTACCATAAAAAATTTCCTGCCGTGGAAGCTTTTAGAATCAATCATCTTTAAGAAGCTAAAACCTTAGTTATTAGCAGCATCGATGATAACGAGAGGATTTTTTCGAGATGCTTGTTTATCACGAATTCTCGTAAGTCTTTTCGTTTTTTCTTTTTCGTAAAAATAATGAACAAGGAAGTACGAGATGACTCCAAGGACGATCCCAAAAATAGTCATTCCAATTAACACATGGACTCCGCCATGAAGAAGACTGACAACGCCTCGGAAATCCCCTTGCAATAATTGTTCAAACGAAAATGGTGTCTTATGACCGATTTGCCCGTTAAATGGATAGATGAGTTTACCAATTTTCTTGGCAAAAGGTAAAAGAAGAACAGGAAGAAAGGATAGTTTTCCAATGACATTTCCGATGATTGCTGCAGGCAATGAACCTCTAGCTATCCGGACCATCGGTAAAAACACAATATAAATAAGGGATGCAGACGATAGAACGACCATTTCCAAACCAAAGCCAATCGCAAATCCCAAGGAAACTTTTTTCGCTCCACCGGGAGAACGTAACAGTTTGATAAAATTCAACTTAAAAGCTCGTCCAATTCGTTGAAAAATATTATGCTTTTTATGTTTTAAGTTCATAGGAATACTTCCTTTTTTCGACAGATTTTCATCCACAGCTTCCAATTAATTCGAGGTTTCAACTCGTTAGTACGATTACCATTATCATAACACTAAAAATAGAATAATTAAGGTCTAAATTGTGAATTGTAAGCGAATTCACAATTTACCAAGGGTAAATTTTCCTCTCCTAATCGTTAGGACATTTAAATGAATGTTCTTATTATTCCTTACTTGATAAAAATAAGCCGTGATAAGGTAAGAAAAAATCACCCTTCACGGCCGTTTAACAGAAGAGTCAATTCATGATCAGGGAATTGATCTTTAATGCCTGGTTTGCTTTGAAAATAAGCGAAGATTTCTTCATTTGAATAATTTTTTGATAATCCCTTAATAATAGTTTTTAAATAGGCAGGGGAAGGCTTCTTCCATTCGACCTCATTAATATCCCATGGGGCTGTAAAGGTGTAAATGGGAAAGCCATTTTCATCTCCCAAATACAGTATATTTCCATACCAGGAATGGCGGTGGAATACTTTTGAACCCTTCTGTTTAACCTCATGTAAATCAATCTCAAAATTTAGTCCATTATTTTCTTGTTTGACGACATCTAGAAACTGTTCGCCCGTAATTAGATATTTCTTACTATAGGTATGGTTTCCTTTGTCTTGGTTCAATCCGATAAAGGCTACTCCTTGAGATTCCCATCTAGCCGCTTCTTTGGCGAAGTAAAGGGGCAGGTCTATGGTGAAGGTTGACTCGTCTACTGGAAGGGAAGGATCTTTACATCCTATCTCAATTTGGGCGGATCCCTCAGGTTGACCACCTTTTATATAACATAAGAATCGGTCGGCATTAATATTGGAACCATAACTTGCATACCAGACATATTGTTGTTTTTCATTCAATTATTTATCACCTTTTTCTAAGTTACCCATTATTTTCTTTTAATTGTAACACTACCATGACCAGACTTCTGCTGCTTCAGAGACTCCGTTGTGGAAATTTTCCGATTAAACTTTCTAAAGCCCGGAGAGGTTGAAAAATCCTATCAGCGGTAACCATAGAAAACATAGGATAAAAATCAAGGTTTTTTGGAGGATCAGATGAAAGTAACAGATGTACTCGTCCATTGTTTAGAAAACGAAGGTGTGGAATATGTGTTTGGGATCTTCGGCACGGAGACACTCGATCTTGCTGATTCATTATCAAAATCAACACAAATTCAGTATGTGAATGTCAGGCACGAGCAAGGGGCTGCTTTTATGGCCGATGTTTATGGTAGATTATCAAAAAAAGTCGGCGTTTGTTTATCGACGTTGGGTCCAGGAGCAACAAATTTATTGACTGGTATTGCCAGCGCTCAGCTCGATCATTCACCCGTGGTGGCATTAATTGGACAAGCTGGCGTGGAACGTCACCATAATGAATCACATCAATATATAGATATAGCTAAATTGTTTGAGCCGACAACAAAGTGGAGCACTCAAATCAAGGAATCCCAGACTGTCCCCACGATTATTCGAAAAGCATTCAGAGTGGCAAAAATGGAGAAACCAGGTTCGGTCGCTATTACGTTACCGGAGAACTTTTCCACTCAAATGATTCCTGGGAAGCCTTTGCCGGTAACATCTTTGCCTGAAAGTGTCCCAGTTAATGAGGCACTCGTAGAAGCAACCACACTTATTAAACAACACCTAAAACCATTTATTATCATTGGTAACGGAGTAATCAGGCAGGAGACATATCCTGAGTTGCTGACCTTTATCAATACCATTCAATCTCCTGTTACCCACAGTTTTATGGCAAAAGGTGTGTTACCGAAGGAACACCCGCTGAATTTCTTTACGTTTGGATTTAATGAAAACGATGAAGTTTTACCAGGCATGGAGGAAGCAGATTTACTGATTGTTATCGGCTTCGACTTTGTTGAAAAACTGCCGAAAGACTGGAATCCTAAGAAACTTCCGGTTCTACATATCGATACTTTACCTGCCGAAATAAATGAATATTACCCTGTCGGGGTTGAGCTGGTCGGGAACATTAAGATGACACTCCAAATGCTTAATCAATCAGAGCTCCCAACTAAATCCTGGGTACCTTCTGGGGAACTTAAAGAACAAATAAAGACTGCTTATCAAATCGACCAAGATCAGCCAGACTCCAGCACACTGCCCTATACAATTGAAAATGTTCTCCATTGTATTGAAAGTCTTACTTCAGAGAACACAATTGTGATTTCTGATGTCGGTTCCCATAAGGTTTCAATCGCCCGTACCTATCAGCCCAAAATGCCAAACCAGTTAATCATCTCAAACGGTCTAGCTTCAATGGGAATTGCCATACCAGGTGCCATCGGAGCAAAACTGGCTTGTCCAGATGACGACGTTATTTGTATTACTGGTGATGGCGGCGCGCTCATGAATTTTGCAGAATTAGAGACGGCCAAACGTCTAGGACTCTCTTTCCTCATTATTGTTTTAAATGACTCAATGTTAAAACTTGAGGTTCAGCAAATGAACAAAATGTTTGGAGAAAACTACGGAGTCACCTTCCAGAACCCGGATTTTGTTAATTTAGCTGCTAGCTTCGGTATTAAAGGAATAAGAGCCAGCACCCTTGGTGAATTTGAAAACATCCTCAAAGAGGAGCTGCAGCCCCTAGAGGAAATCGTTGTAATCGAGGTTGCCATGCAAAATTGACCCTAGCCTGGAATATGGACAACTCCTTTTTGAATAAGTAGATAGGAATGAAATGTACATTGCCGACTTTGGAATCTTTAAACCACCAGGAACAAATATAGGGGCTGCTCCTAACACAGGTGTGATTTGGAGGGTTACTAGTTTATAAACTTCTTAAACCTTTTTAAAAATGTTAACCCAATAACAACCCAAATCCAGTTATAAAAGAAAGAAAACAAAAAAATACTGCCTGTTGTTAGGATGGAAAAAGAACCAGAAACAGTTGGACCCAAGACTGGGAATCTAAAAACATATAAAAGGTTGATTATTCCAATCGTTAAAAAAGTAGCCCCAAAAGCAATGATGCTTATTCTTTTCTTGAGAAAATAGAAAGCGATTCCGGTCCCCAGCCCTAACAAGCCAGTGGTAAAGGGGAAGATAATTAATTCACTAGGTTGAAGGATTAAAAGCAATAGATTGGTAAGGAAATAGGACATGGCGCCAAGTGGAAGGGAGAGGATCGAACAGAATAGAATGGGAGCGGTCGCAAAAGGGCTGATAAAATAACCCATTACAGGTAAAGAACCACCTGCTGCCTGGAGAACAGCTGCAATGCTAGCAAATAGTGCAGCTAGAACAAGGCGTTTTGTTTTAGAATTTTGTTTGAAGACTAATTGCGCTGAATGAATATCATCCAAAATTGATTTGAACAAATACATCGGTTCCACCTCGTTTTTTTCGTTTCTTTTCATTCAATATATTATTATTTATTGGTGATGGAACCGATGCGTAATTTAAATTAGAAATTGAAACGATAACATATTAGTTTATTATTAACTTCCTAATAATCTCTTCTGTTACTTCTCCTGTTGAATGACTTCCTCCAAGGTCTGGTGTTAAGATGCCCTCATTGGTGACGTTTTCAATAGTATCTAGTAATAAAATTAGATTCTCCCGCCAACTGAACTGTATTCTCCTTCACTATTTTCCCTGACGACCATTAAATCAAAGTCTTTGGGGTTAATCAACGGCGATTTCACACCTTTAAGTACTTTCGCAGGTCTAATATTAATGACCTGTTCGAATTCTCGTCTTATTTTAATGAGAAGTCCCCAAAGTGAAACATGATCTGGAACGAGTTTGGCGTTACCCACGGCCCCAAGAAAAATAGCATCAAACTCTTTTAATCTTTCAAGTCCATCTGCGGCCATCATTGCTCCATTTTTCAAATAATATTCACACCCGTACGGAAAATGGGTGAATCCAAACTTAATGCCGCCATGGATATTTGCTATTGTATCCAACACTTTAATTGCCACAGGTACAACTTCATTTCCAATTCCATCCCCAGGTATAGATGCAATTTTTAAATTCTTCATCTTTCCACCACCTTTAATTAGTATCGATTCAGTCGACAGATCGCATGAATATTTTTACATTACATGAATATCATAACACTTTTTTAAAATATAAAAATACACAGAAATATGAAATAATTTTTTGTTATAGTCACCTATTGTAAACATCGCTATAGGTCCTTCTTTTACTTTAACAGAAACTCAACTTTCCATTTGAAGCGACTTTTGCAGGCTGATAATTTCACTTTGAATGCTAGGAAATGCTTCGATGTTAGGTACAGTTTTTAAAGAAGGCGAACGTTTTCGAGCGGTGGCATTGGCCATCGTTTCACATATATAAAGCAATTGGGAAAGTGTTTCATCTGATAGAATTGGACGTTCTTCGGTTCTTGAACAATTTTCTAGTAAATATCCTAAATGCTCGATCGAAAAAATTACCGGCCAGTAGTATTCCACTGCTTTTTGATTAACCGGAATCTCGCCTGCAGCTGTAGTATATAACGTAATTAAATTAATAATATTCGTACGCATTTTTCTTAATTCTCTACTCTCCGAAGCAATAAAACCTTCTCCTTGATCTGAAAAGAGGATGATCAAAAATTGAGCCTGACTTCGGATGGTTTTGGTGATTAAATGTGGCAGTCGACTAGAGGCTGATCGCCTCCCTACTAACCATACACCGATGAGACCTATACTAATTCCGATCAACACATCGATTAATCTGGCCGAGGCAAAATAGGAAAAGCTAAAACTTCCATGACTCGTGCTTTCTGCCATTAATAATGCATTCGGTGTAAAAAATAAGGCTGCCAATCCATAATTCTTTACAATAAAAAGTTCCGTAATAAACGTCAATAGTAAAACGAAAAAAGCAATAATGTAACCATCTGGGTGCATAGCAAGAATGAAACTAGCAATTAAAATACCAATGATGGTACCCAATCCTCTTTGAATGGCACGATGATAGGTCGCAACAATGGTAGAGCCTGACAAAACAGCTACACAGGATAAAGGGACCCAATAGGACCGTACAAATGCAAACTGAAAGGCAATAATTGCAGCGCTGGTCGTAATAACGCCGAATCGTATCGCCGTAATAAAAACAATCGAGTGTTTATCAAAGGAACCCATAAAAATAGTCTTAAAGGAAGGTTTGGAAATTCGAATCGTTTGATTTATTTTAGATGTTGGTTCATTCATGATGGCATCCGCATCATAAACGATTGTAAATAATTGAGCCACCTTTTCATCCATAACTGAAGGCTGAAGAATTTTTTTTGAAAAACTTTCTCCCTTTTTCTTATGGTCTAGTGAATGAGCCATTTCCCGGATAGTTTGACCCAATTCTGGTGGGAAGTTGGAATGACTATCTGAAAAATTTTCAAGGGCATACAAAAATATTTGATTGGCATGATCGTTTAATACGTATAAACGATTAAAGAGATCCGTTGTTCGACAAGGGATATACCCTGCTGCCAATGTTTCTTCAGCTTCTTTCAAAACGGACATAACTCGATGTCTCGGAATAGAAAATTTATTTGTACCAACGGAATCGAGAAACGCAGCCAATTCCAAATAAACTCTTTGGACGACCCCTGTTTCTGGGCCGTGTGGATTGAAGAACCAGCCAAACATGGCAATCATCCACGATAGGGTTCCACCAAGAAAGACAAGAGCGGCTCGTAACGGGGCAAGCTCTGGTTGGATTGGCATCCCAGTAGTCATCGAAAAAACCAACACAAAAAAGATGGCAGAGGGTCCCGTTATTCGTAATGCACCAAAAATAAAAATAGCAGCTGCTCCAATGATCCCCATTAAAATGGCGATAGCAAGCGGATATGGAGCAGATAGTGTCCCTAATACTGAGACCAAACACATGCCAAGAATGACAAAAACTAGCTTTTTTGCCCGCTGAGCATAGGGGATATTAAATACATAAAGATAGGTAAAGCCCCCCATCCCGGCTAACAATCCATATTCTAAATTACCAAATAATAATCCAATAATAACAGGGAGTGCTGCAGCAATACCTGCACAAAATGCCTTTAGCCAGGGAAATGGCTTCTTATTCACTGCCATCGATTGCTTTATAATAGTTAGGAATTTAGATTTAGAGGCTCCTGCTTTGTGGCTTTCTTCCATCCTGATCGCTTCTTTCCAACATTAGTAAAGTTTCCTTCTGTTCCATATTACTCATTCCTATTTACTCCTTAAAAGGTAATGTATCAAAGCTATTTTTCCTTATGTTGACAGTTTCATTCATCAAAAAAAGCAACTACATCTGTAACCATGTAGTTGCTTGTGATTTTGGCACTATTAATTGTGGTGCTCGACTCTCCATTTGGCTTTAGCTTCAATACGGCGACGATGCAAAATCGGCTCAGTGTAGCCGTTTGGCTGATCATAGCCTTTAAATACTAAGTCGCACGCTGCTTGAAATGCAACAGATTGATCATAATCTACAGCCATCGGGCGATAGGCCGGGTCACCTTCATTTTGGCGGTCCACTACTTTCGCCATCCGCTTTAACGTTTCTTGAACCTGTTCCTTCGTACAAATACCATGGTGCAGCCAGTTAGCGATATGCTGGCTAGAAATCCTTAGCGTGGCACGGTCCTCCATCAAACCCACATGATTAATATCTGGTACTTTCGAACAGCCAACGCCCATTTCTACCCAACGAACGACATAGCCAAGAATGCCCTGGGCATTGTTATCAAGCTCCTGCTGAATTTCTTCAGCGGACCAGTTGGTCTTTTCGGCAGCAGGGATCGTTAAAATCTGATCTCTTAAATCCTGAATATCCTTTGCTAACTCATCCTGCACCTTTGAAACATCTAACTGATGATAATGAAGGGCATGCAGGGTTGCAGCTGTTGGTGATGGAACCCATGCAGTCGTCCCGCCCGCTTGCAGGTGGACGATTTTTTGCTTGATCATTTCAGCCATCAGGTCCGGCATCGCCCACATTCCTTTACCAATCTGGGCCCGGCCTTTGAGTCCAGTGGCGAGTCCGATAAAAACATTGGATTTTTCATAGCTTTGCAGCCAAGTTGAAAACTTCATTTCGTTTTTGCGAATAACTGCTCCTATTTCCATTGAAGTATGGATCTCATCCCCGGTCCGGTCCAAGAAACCAGTATTAATGAAGACAATTCGATCTTTTACTTCACGAATACAATTCTTCAGATTCAAAGACGTCCGGCGCTCTTCGTCCATCACACCAATCTTTAGCGTATTCCGTACAAGACCAAGCATGTCTTCCACGCGATTAAACGTTTCGTTGGCAAACGCCGCTTCTTCGGATCCATGCATTTTCGGCTTTACGATATAGATCGATCCCTTAGACGAGTTTTGATATTTTCCATTCGCCAAAAGAGAATGCTTGGCAATTAAACTGGTAAGGACCGTATCCATTAACCCTTCTGGTACCTCGTTCCCATCCTTATTAAGAATTGCATGACTCTTCATTAAATGGCCGACAATACGAACAAACATAAGCGATCGCCCTTTTAAGGCGAATTCTTCACCTGATGGGGATGTATATTGTCGATCAGGCTGGAGAGATCGCGTGATCGTCTTTCCATTCTTAGTTAGAGCAGCCGTCAAGTCCCCCTTCATCAATCCGAGCCAATTTGAATAAACAAGCACCTTATCCTCAGCATCAACGGCGGCAACGGAATCTTCACAGTCCATAATCGTGGTTAATGCCGACTCTATGAAAATATCTTTAATACCCGCCAGGTCTGTTTTACCAATTGGATGGCTGCGGTCGAATTGGATTTCAAAATAGAGACCATTATTTTTAAACAAAATGGAGGAAGGTTCTTCTGGATTCCCCTGATACCCGAATAGTTTTGTTTCATCTGAAAGCCCTTTGGTTGAGCCATTGCGGAGTAAAACTGCTAATCTCCCATTCACAATCGAATATTTAACAGCTTCCTTATGGGAAAATTGGTTAAGTGGTATGGCTTGATCAAGAAACTCCCTTGCAAAAGCAATTACTTTTTCCCCTCGAACTGGATTATAGCCAGCATTTCGCTGGGCACCGCCGTCCTCACTTATTGCATCCGTTCCATATAATGCATCGTAAAGGCTTCCCCACCGGGCGTTAGCTGCGTTTAAGGCATAGCGGGCATTATCAACAGGAACGACAAGCTGCGGTCCTGCTTTTAAGGCTACTTCCTCATCGACATTTTCAGTAGTAATTTGAAAGTCTGCTGCCTCAGACTCTAAATAGCCAATTTCCTTTAAAAATGATTTATAATTTTCAAAGTGGAAGGATTTATTTATTCGGTGCCAGGCATTGATTTGATGTTGAATGTCATCCCTTCGAGCTAATAGCTGATTATTTTTCGGTGTCAAATCAGCAAAGAGTGTCTCGAAATCAGCCCAGAACTTTTCGCGGTCCAAGCCAGTTCCAGGTAAAGCGTCCTCGTTAATAAACTGATAAAGTACATCTGCTACTTGAAGATTACCTATTTTTACATAGTTTGACATCATTCAATTTCCTGGTAACAAAAAATGTAATAAAACGTACACTTTCCTTATTTTGTTACCAGAATTCACCTCCTTAATAATTTAACTTAACTTCAAAACCAATATATTTTGTTAAATCGCCATAATAATGTAAGCCTAGAAAGACCATATCTTTTCAAAATCTTTCCCTCTATCGTTGTCATGTTACATTGATTTTTTTCTGGATATAAAGCGGTGATATACGCCAAATACCTTTCTCCATTGCGTTTCGTATATTTAACAAAATCCCTGTGATGAAAACCATTTACCGACTCTATTTTTTTATTGGAGTGCTTTCTCATTGGTTTTATCGCCCAATTTTTGATTTCACATTGTTCAGGCCTAACATTTGAATGACAAATAACAATAGCATCATTGGCGTGTGTCTTCTCAATTCCCCAATCCATGCGTTTGTTTGCAGTATCCCCTCCAGTTGTTATAGATAATTGGGATATTTTCTTTAATTCATTTTGAATATAGGTTTTCCCTTGCATAACATGCATGGCATCACTGTACGAGATCTTTTTGCCTTTTACTTTTTGATAGAATCTCATACAATGGTTTAACTCATCGCCAGTTACCTTTCCATGGCAGGTGGAACAAAGGGTGATTAAGTTATGAAGGGAATCACTGCCGTTTAGTCGCCTTGGGGTAATGTGGTGCACTTCCATTCGGGAATTTGTCAATCCACAATCCTGGCAAGTATTGTGGTCACGAATCACTGCTGCTTTTCGAATGTTTTCATCTAAGCGATTGCTTTGTTGATATTCCCATTTGTATGGTTTAAAGCCTTTTTCCAATGCTCGGATATCAATTAAGACATCTTCTAAGAAAATACGGTCGATTCGTATCCACTTGTGGAGTTGTTTGACCACTCTTAAAATAGAATCCTTCTTTTGTTTAATACTTGCTGGAATTCGTCCTTCTCGTTTGGAAGAAGATCGATTATCAAATCGTGCGGGTCTGTATTTTTTATGTTGCCTTCTGTATCGACGGTACCCTCGTCTTACGGCAATTTTTTCTTTGACATTTGTACGAAGTTCAATGGTTCCTCTAAATACAGGTTTATTTCTGGTGTTGCATTTTTGTACTAAAGCAATACCTACAAATTTCGAACCATCGTCAATGCCTAGATGAACGGATGTTGAGTCGATTTCATCTACAGGGATTCCTTTTTTTAGCTGAATCACCATGGGAAATTTGCTTTTCAATGCAGCTTTCTGTTTCCGAATTAAATACCATGCACGATTTTCTTTTGTTGGAGATAACTTGTTGCCTTTTGCATCTAACACAAAACAATGGGTCATTTCTGACCAGCCTCCGTTACGGGAATTTTCCTCCTTGCCAAAGTCAATGGACAGGACATGCTATTTCGGTGGTAAGTTTCCAAACCCTAGGAAACGGTCTTCCTCCTAGCTAACAGAGCAGCAGACTGGTGGACACATCCGCAGGTGTTTCTTTACCTTATCCACTAACGTAGTTCATCGTGCTATTTCCTTTTCAGGAAACTACACTCACCTAGGCTTGAGAGCACGAATGAGCTTCATACAAAATGATTGGGTTCCATTTTAGTATGATTTAGATGAATTTGTTATGATTTTTCTCTTACTGATTCGAGCTCCTTATGTAGCTTAAACTTTTACAACCACTTAGTAATCTGTGATTCTATTCAAAATGAACAAATAAGAATCTTTATTAACCTTTACCCCCTTTCTCCTCTCCGCCAAAAAATATGAAGCGCTTCCTTTATTATACAATAATTGAAACAAGAAAAAACCTTGCAGTATGCAAAGTTATCTTTTAATACGATATCCGTTAAAAATGGGAATGATGTCAGCAACAATTACCGTCAGATGCTGCCCGAGGTCTGTATCACTTATTAAATCTATAATTACTTAGCCGAAAGGATTTTGATTTCATTTTCAGCCTCAACCATCCTGCCAAATCGATAGCCTTCAATCAGTACATGCCGCTCATGATCACTTAGTCGACGCTTCCATTTCGTTTCTAAAAAATAGATGACTTCGTTATAAAGAATTTCCTGATATTCAAAAGGTTTATTCATAAATAAGTCTCCTTCCTATCTTTATCGCCCTATGCTTAACAGTCTTGACAAATTGAGGAGAAATTAAAAATAAGAATTTTTATCCACCCATTTTAGCTATCAACTCAATAAGATAACTTTAAGGACAGGCACTCTTCTGGAAACCTGTTTATTGTTAATACATTTAGGGTAAATTGAAATGCAGAAGAATTAGTTGGATAAAGGAGAAGAAAATGGAACAGAAAAATAAGATTACTAATCACAAGAATTACCCTGCATACATAAGTCGAAATCTCTGGTCTGGCATTCTGTTTGGCATTGGACTGGTCGCTTTTATAGACGAAACTATTTTTCATCAATTACTGCATTGGCATCATTTCTACGATAAATCTACGACTACGATTGGACTAGTCTCTGATGGATTTTTTCATGCGTTTAGCTGGTTTGCGACAGTTGGGTCATTATTTATGGTTGCCGACCTTCGCCGCCGTAGTGGATGGCTGCTACCGAGGTGGTTGGGCAGTGTATTGCTTGGGGCTGGAGGATTCCAATTATATGATGGAACCATCCAACATAAACTGATGAGACTTCACCAAATACGCTATCAAGTAAATATCCTACCCTACGACATGGTGTGGTACACAACCTCTGTTCTGATGATTATTCTAGGCATCGTCCTCCTAGTTCGCACGAATAAGAGATATAAACCATCAGGAGTCCCCAAAGAAAATGCACATACATAATCACATACAACATGGTTCTGAAATGGGAATACCTGGCTTGATTCCCCAACTGATATTAACTCTGCCGTTTATTATGGCATTAGTGATCTATCTCTACGCAGTCATTCTAACTAAGCGACGGAAAAAATCATGGCGGTTTTTCCGAATGGTCTTGTGGATCGGAGGATTGTCCTGTTCCTTAGCTGCTATATCAGGACCTATGGCCGCTCGTTCCCATCAAGATTTCACGTCACATATGCTCGGCCATCTCCTGCTCGGGATGCTGGCACCGCTTCTTATGGTCCTGGCCGCCCCAATGACACTAATTCTGCGAACATTAAACGTAAAGCAAGCACGGCTCTTATCCCGTATTATAAAAAGCAACCCAATCAGATTCATCAGTAATCCTATTGTAGCCTCACTCCTAAATGTCGGCGGCCTTTGGGTCCTCTATACAACTAGCCTATATCAAACGATGCAACATAACGCACTGCTTCACAGCGTAGTCCACCTGCATGTATTCCTTGCGGGCTATTTTTTCACAGCAGCCTTTATTTATACGGATCCCCACCCACACCGGACGAGTAATCTATTCCGTTCGAGCGTATTAATCATCGCCTTGGCATGCCACGGCATTCTTTCAAAATATATTTATGCTCATCCGCCAATGGGAGTTCCCATTGCCCAAGCCAAAACGGGCGCTTTCCTTATGTATTATGGTGGAGATGCCATTGACTTGATTCTGATCACTATCTTTTGTTATCAATGGTTCAAAGAAACACGACCGCGAACGACCCAAGTATATTTTGAACATAGAGAGTAAAAAAGACTGTCCCAAGTAATTTTTGGGGCAGCCTTTTAGGTAGTAGCAGTTAAGTAACCTGGTCGTCGCCTAAACTAGTTAAATAATAATTTATCAACTCCGGATATTCCTTGATTTCTTCTTTCCCCTTCTCAGTTATTACATAGATACCTCGTTTAATCCTTTCAAACCAACCATAATAGTTTTTAGTAAGGACCGAAGAAGTATTTTTTCCAGATCCCAATTGATTTAACTTTTTCGGGGATAATGGACCCAAATTTTCTAGGTAACACGCAATTTGGATGCAATTTTCTTTATAAGCTGTCATAATCTTGGTTCGATTACTGCCGCCCACATTATAGTCCGCACTTCGGCCTTTAATTTCCTTCATAATAGAATCTCGCTTGCGTTTGTTTTTGCGGCGAATAAATGGAGTGGGCTCGAAAATAATTTCTGCCCTTCCCCGTTTTCCTGGGCTCGAAACAACAATCATTCCCAGCTCCAGCCTGCGAATTAAATGGCATTTTTCTGTCCACCGTTTAGAATTTAAACGATGCTTCGGTTTCGGTATCGCCACATAAACTTTATCCGTAATACGCTGCCGTTTGGCCGCCTGTATTAGTAAATCCACACTTAGGGTGAGTTTTAATTCAATGACAACTAACTCTTCATCTTTCACTGCAACAATATCGCAGTCCTTCACTTCCCCGTAAACCTCATACCCTTCACGTAAAAAATAAGTCTGAATGGGTTTATATAAATCTATCTCTTGCAGCTTTTTTGTTTCCGTCACACGGTATCACCACCCAATGCAAACCTTTAGAATCATACTTACAAATGTAACCCATTTTTTCTTTTTGGAAAAGGATGTTTCACCGATGAAAGAACTTAATTCTTTAAATGATTTGTAGAATTTATAACTGAATTAAAAAATTTTATTATTACTCACCTATGGATGGTATATCTACTTTTGGGAAATATAGTATATATTAACTTCTAGGAGTGTACCTCATGATTGCCATCATCTATTCGGTTATTTGGATAATTGCTGCCTTTAAGTTCGCAGATCGTAATTGGAAGGTATATTATCCTACGATGCTTTTTGCTTCCCTAGGAGACGCATTATATGAACTCCTTTGTTATAAATATCAACTTTGGCAATTGGAACCCAATGGGATACAGTTTGCTATGATTCCGATATTGTTACTAACTTTGATTGGAATGCCCCTATCGACATGGGTTTACCTTTCCAAATATCCTTTTAGAAAAGGCGTCCTCTCTCAATCTCTTTACATCGCCTTTTTTACAAGTGTCTATATTGTTTTGGAATATTTTGCGGTGAAGGGCGGATCTATTACCTACCATCATCATTGGAATTTATTATGGTCCCTATTATTCGTAATGGTTATGTTCATGATCATTCGAATCCATTTTAAAAGGCCCATCCTCGCCCTTATCTTTTCTGCGATCTTTGCTATTTTTCTATGTTTCATCTTTGATGTTACCCTTGACAAAATGAAGTAATTTTAATTTCCGGTGTCAGTGCTCTACCGTCTGTCCACTTTCAGACGGAAGTATGCTGACTACACCAAAATCATTATGATTCTTGTTTTTCCCAAAATTCATAGATCAATTCTTGAAAAATTTCATTTATACTTTTCTTTTTATGTTTTTTAATCCACTCAACCTGGTCGATTGGCAGATTTAGTTTTAAACTAACATCCTCATTTGGCATTTCCACTTTTCTTATTTCTTCGATGGTAATGCCTTCTTCTATATTCGGAAACCAAGATTCATTTTCGTTTACCCGTTTGAAGTCTTGATATTCTTTGATATCATCGAGCGCACAGAATAAATTAAGTTGTGGCAAGCCTCCAGCCAGAATTTTTACATGCATAATGGAATTTATGATTCTCCCATCTTCAAATTCTATCTCAACAATTAGGTTTTCAACGGTTTTATATTTTTTTACAACAACCTCACTTACAATCAAATCCAATTCTAAGGTAAAGCCTGAGCTCGATTCAAAGATGTAAACCGCATTTCTAAATACATGAATACTCTCGCCATCGATTGTGACTGATTTTACAACTGCCATAAACCTTTCCTCCATACATTTGGTTCATCTATTAGTTCATTGAAACTACGCTTATTTTAAAGCGGTAATATTGATTCTCACTCTTTAAATTTACCATATAAATGAAGTGACAGTTGAATTTTTATTTCAACTTTTAATACTCAATAATTTTTATGCCAATGGGGAATATTAGAAGAGGCAATATATTGGAAAGAGGTGAACGAGTTAATGAATCAAGATCTTACAATTGATCCTAACCAAATGCCTAAATTCAATAGTCATGAGGAAGCAAGAGGTTGGTTTAAAGGGCAATTTGGAGACCGATTTTTACTAAGGATGACGGATATGAAAGATGGAAAAAGAGTGAATTTTTATCATCTCGTCAAAGACCCTGAGGTGTACAAGCCTTACATGGAGAGCTTTGCCAGCGTCGTTCAACATGAAATCACCAACATGGACGTCTTCAAAAGCTATACAACTATCGAAATTGATGACAATGGGAATGTTGAAATCAAGGATTAAATTTTGGGGGTTGACCCCAGGAGCGTTAAATCAATAAAAGATAAGAAAAAGAGACTGGCTGACTCAACAATGTTGTTTTTAGACAACATTAGAGCCAGCCTTCCAATATGGAGACTCTTGAAAAAACTATGCTTTCTTATTATTTTTGGCTTCAGCAAAAACAAATAAATCACGATAATATTTTTGCACCTTTATTATTGAGATATCATGAGCCTTTAGTAAGTCAAAGGTATTCCTATTTAAACAGCATCCATCACAGATTTTTTTCCAAGCGGGAGTTAACCAGTCCTGGAGTGTGGATAAAAACCGATTTTGCATTTTTACATGCTCAAATAGTAGAATTTTACCTTCAGGCTTACATACTCGTTTCATCTCTAAAATGGCTATATCCGGATTTGGAATCGTACAAAATACAAGTGTTGCCACTACTGTATCGAAAGTATCCGCAGCAAAAGGCAGTTTTTCTGCACTTGCCTGAACGATTTCTATTGGGACTAGTGATTGCTTATGTTTCGATAAGGAACGCTCAATCATATGTTGATTCGGTTCAATCGCAGTCACTGTTTCTGCAGATTCATATAAAGGAAAATTAATTCCTGTACCCGACCCTAATTCTAGGACACTTCCCGTTGCCTTTGAAAGAAGTTCCATGCGAATCCTCTTAAACTTCTTTTTCTCCAACGGATTCATAAAAAAATCATACCAATTTGCAAATAAACGACTCAAAATTTTCAACTCCAAACAAGTAACCACAAAGGACTCAGATATATTTATTTTAACAAACGATGCCCGGTAAGGTTGTTACTAAATAATTAACAGTATACCATTTTTCAGCTAATATCCTTGTATAATTTTCTTTCTTAAAAACATATTAGTTTACATAATATATTTATAACAAACTATTTTGCCTACACAAGACAAAATAAAAAGCGATGAGAGAAAAATCTCAACGCTTATCATGCTGTTTGCTGATTATTATTTTACTGGCTGCATCAATGTCGCTTCATACTCCGATAATGCTTCATCAAGTATTTGAAGCCCTTCATCAATTTGTTCCTTGGTAACGATTAACGGAGGAATCATTCGAATGACTTCCCCATGATTTCCGCACAGATAGAATAAAACACCTTTTTCAAGCGCGAGATCAAGAATTTTTAACAATCCTTCACCATTCGGTCCACCTGTCACTGGGTCAATGATTTCAATCCCAATCATTAAGCCAACCGCACGGATGCTGCCAATAACAGAGTGACGTTCTTTAATTTGTTCTAGCTGCTGAACGGCATAGCTTCCCATGTTTCGAGTGTTTTCAAGTAGGTTTTCCTCTTTCATTACTTCCAAGGTAGCTAGTGCAACGGAACATGCAATTGGATTTCCGCCAAACGTTGTCCCATGACTTCCGAGTGGCCATTGTTTCATTAATTCACTGGAAGAGACCGTCGCGCTAAGCGGAAGACCATTGGCAATTCCTTTGGCGATTGCCATAATATCTGGGGTTACATCAAAGGTTTGCGCTGCGAACCATTGACCTGTACGGCCAAATCCTGTTTGAACTTCATCAAATATCAATAAGATATTGTGGCGATCACAAATCTCACGAACTTTTTTTAACCAGCCCTTTGGCGGAACCACATAACCACCTTCACCGAGCACAGGCTCTAGAATCACACATGCGACCTCTTCCGGTGTTACTTGATGGCTAAATAATGATGCAAAATCTTTTTCTAATTTTTCGATCACATAGGTTTCAGGATCCATACCTGCTGGACATTCTTTTACATTCGCATAAGGAACTTGATAGGTAAGTCCAGACGGTTGGATAAATTTCCGGTACTTGCTTTTCGATGTAGTCACACTTAATGCGCCTAAAGAACGACCATGGAAACAACCTGTAAAGGAAATGACATAAGGTCGTTTCGTCACATATTTTGCTAGTTTAAGAGCGCCTTCGATTGCTTCCGTTCCACTATTGGCAAAGAAAAAGCAATCAAGGTCCCCAGGTAAAATTTCAGCAAGTTCATCGGCTAAACGTAAAATCGACTCATACATAATCACGCCAGAAGGACCATGCATCAATCCATCTGCTGCATCTTTAATGGCTTGCACCACCTTTGGATGACGATGCCCAACATTTGTTACGGCTATCCCGGATGTAAAATCAAGATACTTCTTTCCATCCACTCCAAAGTAATAGCAGCCTTCCTCTTTAACAACTGGTAGATTTGGATGGTCCTTCGCCATGCTAGGTGCAAGTCGATTTGGCATATTTTTCACGAGGTGATCCCATTTGTTCTCCATACTTTGACCTCCATATTCGTAATCCTTTTCTCTCGAAATTACGGGTTTCTTCTATTATTATCAGTTTAGTGACGTGAGTTATTTAATCGCTTTTAAACTTTCATCACGAATCAGCGACAATAATTCTTCTTTGTATTCGGCAAACTCGAGTGTAGCTTTTACACTAAAATCTCTAGGTCTCTCTAATGTTATAGGGATCTTTTTCTTTAAACGACCTGGTCTTGCAGTCATCACATAAACGGAATCTGCTAAAAAGATCGATTCATCAACATCATGCGTAATAAATAAAATCGTCTTTTTGGACTCTTCCCATGCTTTAAGGAGCACTTCTTGCATAATGTTTCTAGTTTGGGCATCCAATGCTCCAAATGGCTCATCCATTAATAATATTTTCGGATCGTTTGCCAGCGCCCGTGCAATCGCTACACGTTGTTTCATCCCACCTGATAATTGAATCGGGAAATGCGATTCAAATCCTTCTAAACCGATTAATTGCAAGTAGTGTCTTGCAATATCGTCCCTTTCTTTTTGAGAAACACCCTTTAGCTTTAGTCCAAAGGTAATATTCTCTTTGACAGATAACCATGGAAATAAAGTGTACGATTGAAACACCATACCTCGATCAGGTCCAGGTCCATTGATTTCCTGCCCATCAAGAAGAACTTTTCCTGACGTTGCATCTTCTAAACCTGCGACAATCCTTAACACGGTGGATTTGCCACAACCTGAAGGTCCTAAAATGGTGACAAATTCCCCTACCTCAATCGAAAAGGAGGTTTTTTCTAATGCGGTTGTTTCACCTTTTTTTGTTTTAAAGACTTTCCCTACCTCTTTAATTTCTAACTTTGGGGTACCCATTTTTGAAACAAGAGATTCTCTCTGTTTTGGTACAACTATTTCTTCTACTTCTTTCACTTTTAATCCAGGTGTAACCATCTAGAAACCATCCTTTCTCATCCAAGAAAACGAAGCCTTGTATATAGCTTTAAAGAGAATATCTGTAATCAGCCCCAGTAAACCAATAATTAGAATGCCCACGATGATTTTATCCGGCTGCAGAAAACGTGATGCCTGCATGATCATATATCCTAAACCACTAGATGCACCAACGATTTCAGCAACGACTAAATATGTCCACGCCCATCCGAATGTAATACGAAGCGTATCAACAATTCCCGGTAATGAAGCAGGCAGAATTACCTTTGTGAACACCTGTGCCTTCTTTGCGCCTAATGTGTAGGAAACATCGACTAAATCATTTTGAACATTTTTCGTAACGTCCATAATCATCAGTGTCAGCTGAAAAAACGTTCCTAAGAAAATGACACTCATTTTTTCGGTCTCTCCAAGTCCAATCCAAAGTATAAGTAAAGGAATGAAGGCGGATGCCGGCATATAGCGAATGAATCCGATGATCGGTTCAAATGCTCCCTCCATAATCCGCAGCGATCCCATTAAGATCCCTAGAGGTATGCCAATAATGGCAGCAGCTAGAAACCCGAAAAGAACCCTTGTAAAACTGATTCCAATATCAGAGAGAATCTCACCATTAATGAACATATCGACGGCTGTCGCTAATACAGCAGTTGGAGTTGGTAAGAATAAAGGATTAACAAACTGGCCGTAACTGAGTACAGACCAAATCAATAGAAAAATAATAAATGTTAAGAAGCCAGCCGAAGTATAAAACATTTTTGGAATTTCCTTATTAGGAGTAAACAATTTTGCTATCATTTTTTCTCACCTATTTTCTTATGCGTTTTATTTTGAAAAAAAGCCTAACTGATGAGGGGTAAAAAACAACTCATGAGTCAGGCTGATCAAAGTGAATCCAAAAATAATTTAGCAAGTAAATTTCTTACTTTTGGAAAGTTGGATTGATGACATCTTCTGCTTTTGGCTCTGTTTTAAGAAGTTTTTGATCCTTGTAAAACGAAATCGCATTTTCTGTTGATTGATAAATGGAACCTTTTGCACTTTCCGTGCCAAATAATTTTACGTTATCTTCTTTTGAAAAGAATTTCAAACCAGTTACCGTTCCTTCAAATTCTCTTAGGTCAATTTTTAAACCTTTCGCCATAATTTCGTTGGCTTCTTTTTCATGTTCTTTCCAGTAAGTCATTGCTTCGCCCATAGCTTTTACAAAAGCTTCCACATCTTTCGGACGATTTTTGATGACATCTTCTTTAAAGCTGACGGTATCAACAATAATTCCTGATAGATCTTTAGTTGTTAACAATACCTTTCCGTTTGCTTGTGCTCCTTTTGATAACCAAGGCTCCCATGTTACGGCTGCATCCACTTTACCAGCTGCAAAAGCTGCACCAGCATCGCCTGCAGACATTTGGACAACTTGCACATCTTTTTCAGTTAATCCGCCTTGTTTTAAGGCTTGTAGTGCTAGCATATGGCTTGTTGAACCAACTTCAAATGCTACTTGTTTCCCTTTTAAATCTTTCACACTATTAATTCCTTTTTTTACAAGGATGCCATCTCCGCCGTATGAATCATCCAATAACCAAACAACTTGAACTGGGATTTCAGAGGCTGCTAATGAAACTTGCACATCCAGTGCTGTTGCCATCCCGTCAATTTTCCCGCTTGCTAACGCTTGTTTACGTTCACCTAATCCTTCAACAATGGAAAGATCCACATCAATTCTTTTTGAAAAAGCCCTTTTCCTTTGCTAAAAATAATGGGCCATATCCTGTCCATGTCGGCAATGTCACTCTCAAAGGTTCAGACGACTTCCCATTTTCTGCAGTACTTGCCGCGTCCTTTTTTCCACATGCCGCTAACGCGAATAACAACATCAACGAGCAAACAACTAATAACCATTTTTTCATCCTACATTCCCCCTTGATTGATTAAAAAAATTATCTCTCTTTCGTGTAGCTAGCTTCATAGAATCAAGTTTTTTCAACCATGTTGCTCTTTTTTAAATGGACTGCCTACGAATAAAGAACCATTACTGTGCAGCAACACCAGTAGTTAACATCCCATTTCCTATTTCATCTGCTCGGCGGACAGCTTCAATCACCATTTCTGGTGTGACTTCAAATGGCATATTTGCCATATCTTCAATAGTAACGGTAATGTCACCAAGCCTTCTCCACTGACTATTTGTTAAATTTGTTATCCCCATTTGCTTTAAAGTAAAAGGAAGTCCTACTTCCTGGTAATAACTTATTAACGTTTTCAACTCATCATCACTGGTATTCTCCATACACAACTGTGCAAGAATACCAAAGGCAACAATTTCACCATGATAGGTGTGGTGCACTTCAGGGAAAATCGTTAATCCGGAATAGATGGCATGCGCTCCAGCTGTCCGGCAATCATCCCCGCCATACCCACTTACACTGCCACTGACTAAAATAACGGTATCTATCACATTTTCGAATTCTTTTGTCACTGTTTGTGCTCTTACAGCATTGACAGACTCTTTCCCTATTTGAAGCAACGTTTGGTACACCTGACCTGCTATCGCAATGGCCGTCTGATTTAAGGCGGTTGGTGTTGCTTTTTTCACAGAGGATTTCGTTTCGAAATATTTAGCCAATGTATCGCCAATACCTGCTATTAAAAAACGAACGGGCGCCTTCATGATAATTTCCGAATCTACCAAGACTAAATCAGGAGCTTTTGACTTTCGTTCAATCCCGATAAATTCACCTTCATTGCTGTAAAGAATGGTAAAAGGTGTGGCAGCTGCACAAGTTGCGGCGATTGTTGGTATGGCAACTAAAGGTTTGTTAAGTCGGTAAGCAACGGCTTTCACCGTATCAATTGCTTTACCTCCACCTGCCACGATGAGGACATCGATCTTTTCATCTCTTAAGTCGGCTACTACTCTATCGATATTCGATTCGGAAGATTCTCCTCCATACCACAGGGAATTCTTCAATAAAATCCCATGCTCTAACAAACTTTTTCGTAATGAAACTTCTACAATTTCTTTACTTGTATGGCCTCCAATAAGGGCGGCAGAGTTTCCGAAGTTTTTTATGTAAGTTCCCGCTGCTTCTAATAAACCCTTATTTCTAATATATTGAGCTGGTCCTACT
The DNA here is from genome assembly GCF_018613105.1 of Bacillus sp. ISL-77. Classification (NCBI taxonomy): domain Bacteria; kingdom Bacillati; phylum Bacillota; class Bacilli; order Caryophanales; family Bacillaceae; genus Bacillus; species Bacillus sp. ISL-77. The sequence goes on along the minus strand of NZ_JAGGQY010000078.1, from coordinate 21,521 downwards.
GTTACTTTCATAATCCACCTCTTCTCCACTAAAGTTATTTAAAAATGAATAATATTCCTTAAATATAAATATTTGTCTATTTTATGTCAATATATTTTCCTAATATTCTATCATCAATTGAATATACACAAATTGAAATAAAAATACACTTACAATGTTATTTGAGAATATTTACGTTTATTATTTTTGTATAAATATAAGCAATAAAGAACCGCTTTCCCTTCGTATCGCCCCCCTTATAAGGAATAGCCTTGCTAAGAAACCTCCCTTGGTTGGTCCACTCATTACTAAAATATAATGCAAGTTTCGTGCCACTCTTTATTCTATTTCGTATTTTCTGAGTTTTCTAAATACAGATGGTTGACTGATTCCTAATGCTTTAGCCATGTTAATCGTTGTTTTGTATTGTTTTCTAGCTTTTATTAGCACTTGCTTTTCAACGCTTTCAAGAATTTCATTCAAGGAGCGATTGGTTTCTTCAACTGACGTCACATCAGGAAAAGGCTTTCGAAATTGATTAGGTAAATTTCCAATTTCAATCAGCTGTTTAGGTGAGGTGACTACCAGTCTTTCAATTAAATTGATTAATTCCCGCACATTTCCCTTCCACTCTTGTGTTAACAATAGATGGATAACACCCTCATCAAGGCTGCGCTCCCGGCCGTACTTTTTTGAAAAAAACGCTAAAAAGTGTTCAATCAACGGAATAATATCAGTTGACCGCTTCCTTAATGGCGGAATGGTGATGGGTACCACATTTAAGCGAAAATAGAGGTCATGTCTAAAGGTTTTTTCTTCAACTGCATTCTCTAAGTTTTTATTTGTCGCGGCTAGGATACGGAAATCAACGGTTCGAAGCCTCGTTCCACCGACACGATAAAATTGCTTTTCCTGAATAAATTTGAGGATTTTCACTTGATCTGCTAATGACAACTCACCAATTTCATCTAAAAATAATGTCCCACCTTCAGCAAGTTCCGCTAACCCTACCTTCCCTTTCGAATTTGCACCCGTAAATGCACCTGATTCATAACCAAAAAACTCTGCCTCAAAAAGGGATTCGGGTATGGCCCCACAGTTCACCTCGATAAAAGGTCCGTTCTTTCTCGAACTCTTCTTGTGAATAAATTTAGCAATATGTGATTTTCCCACTCCTGTTTCCCCCAGCAGTAACACATTGACATCGATTTCAGCTACCTGTAATGCGAGTTGGAGGACTTTTTTCATTTCTATACTGGTTGCTATCATCCCATCAGAATCAAACTGAAGATTTCTCAGCAATTCAAGCTCACTTTTCACTCGTTCCATTTCGTCTTCGATGTCAATTAAGTATTTTTTCATGTTAAGTAACTCTGTTACATCATGTGAATAACTGACAATTCGGACGAGCGTTTTGTTAGCATCGAATACAGGAATCCCCGTAACAAGTAACTTATCGCCATTATTAGTTGTTTGGACAAGGGTAATTTTCTTTTTTTCTTTAATGACCAAAGGGGTCAAAATCGGTGTAAAAACCCCTTCTTTTTCAAGTTCATAAACGGATCGGCCGATCATTTCATTTGTCTTCATATTATAAATACCTTCGGTTGCTTCACTCACCTTCAAAATAATGCCATCTGTATCGGTCACTAAAATATCGTCTTGCAATGAATGAAGAATGGCTTCATTTTCATTCCAAACTTTTATTTCATCATTCACAAATAATCCTCCCTTCTCGAATTCCAATCAATGAAAAATTATTCATTTATGAATAATAAACCAGCAAAATTTCTTGATAGTTCAGTTATATCAGATGATTGATAATTTTTATACTTTTTTGAATAAATTATTTAAAATTGTATAATGAAATACGTATCACTTAATGTTTTACTTGGATTCCCATCTACGAGCTCGGGTTATTAATCTTTATGATAAAATATCATTATGACAAACATGAAAATATCATTAAGGGGAGATGATGAATCTTGAAAAAACGAATAGCTTTATCTTGGAGTGGCGGAAAGGATTGTTGCATGGCCTTAGATACTTTAATTTCGCACGGATTTGAGGTTGTTTGCTTGGTTACAACTGTTCCCAAAGAACTTGGGCGAACATTTGGCCATGGAGAGCGAACAGAAATGATAAAACTACAAGGTGAAGCTTTAAACCTACCTGTTCATTTTATCGAATGTACATACGAAAACTATACAAGTCAATTTGTCGAAGAAGTGCTTTCCTTGAAAAATCAATATAATGTAACGGGAATAGCCTACGGAGATCTATATTTAGATGAACACAGGGAATGGGGAGAAAAAGTCGCTATCGCTGCAGATGTTGATGCCCTGTATCCACTATGGATGAAAAAGGAAGCTTCTTTACAATCATTGGATAAGTTTGTCCATTCTGGTTATGAAGCAATCGTGATCCGCGTACGGGAAGATGTATTAGATGACATGTGGCTTGGTAGAATCATAGATGAATCGTTCCTACAGGATGTTCAACAGACTACTATTTGTCCGATGGGAGAATCCGGTGAATATCATACCTTTGTATATGATGGACCACTATTTTCAAAGAGGATTCAATTGGAACATGGAGAATTAATCCAGCTGGTAACCACAAAGAAACTAGAATTTAGGAGTTATCGACTTATTGAGAGTGGTACCCGTCATTGTTGAATCAGCATGCACAAAGGTAGCAAAGTGAGTTCATCTTCATCACAAAATAAAAAGGAGAAAATCAGCCTTGAACTGATTTTCTCCTCTCTATTTTTCCAAAAAAATCCCTATTAAAGGGATTCCCTTGAAAACAATCTTTTCGATTTGATTATTGCTCGCTATATTTTTTAAAATTATCTAAAATGGCCTGCCATCCTGCTTGTTGCATCTCAATTGAATTGGTGGTTTCTGCATCAAAAGTTTCGATTACCTGGGTTTCATTTCCACGACCTTTAAAAGTAATATCAACTTTTCTTCCATCCCCCATGGTATAAGAAATAGCCTCATTTAATTTCACTTCATCATAAATCCCACCAAAATCAAAGCCAAAACTGCCATCTTTTGCTTCCATTCTTGTGAGAAATTTCCCGCCAACCGTTAAATCATTTTCAGCAATTGGCGTGTGCCAGTCATCTGAAGCATTGTTCCATTTCGTTATATGATTTGGCTCTGTCCAATATCCCCACACTTTTTCTACTGGTGCATGAACTGTTGCTTTTACCGTTATTTTCTCATTATTACCTTTTGTCATTTTATTTACCGCCTCTCATAATACACTTAGTTATTAAGTTGAATTCCTTTGGCGTACAAACTTCATGGTGACACATACCTGATAATATATTATCAACTATTCACCATGTCCGCAATAAACAGTCTTGGATTATGAAATTCAATAAAATAAGAACAGCCAAGATTTGTTTGCCCATCCTGGCTACACCTACAGAATCCAAAAGTGCTACAAAACCCTGGAAAGAGTGGTGCCTGACACCTTTACTTTCCGTCAGTCACTCTTGGGCTGCTTTCAAATCCGCCTTTCTTATGTGATCCATCACAAAACGGCTTTTTGTTGGAAAGTCCACAACGGCATAGATACACTTTTGCCTTCTTCGGATATTCATTTCCTTCGGCATCCATGATTTGAAAGTCTCCATTTACAGCTAGTGGACCATTATCGTTAATCTTAATTTGATTTTCCATTTTCCTCATCCCCCTAGTATTTTAAATGTATATTCACGACGCTTTCCAATAGTCCTAGTTTTTGATTGGAAAAATAGATTAAATCCATTTTTAAAAATCCCGCACAAATAGCCCAATCTAATGATTGGACAGAAAAAAATCCCTATTAAAGGGATTTACTAGAAAACAATTGTTTTATTTTGATGAACGATAATACGGTCTTCAATATGCCATTTTACCGCTCGAGCCAATACGCTTCTTTCAATTCTACGTCCAATTTTCTTAAGGCTGTCCACATTGTCATGATGATCGACCCGACTGATATCCTGTTCGATAATAGGTCCCTCATCCAGGTCATTGGTCACATAATGAGAAGTAGCACCGATTAATTTGACACCGCGGCCAAAAGCTCGTTCATAGGGTCTTGCACCCACAAAGGCTGGTAAAAAGGAGTGGTGAATATTGATAATTTTATTGGGATTCTCTTCGACAAATTTCGGTGACAAGATTTGCATATATCGGGCCAATACCACAAAATCAATGTCATACTCTTTTAGCAGCTTAAGTTGCGTTGCTTCGGCTTGTCCACGAATATCTTTATTGGCTGGAACGTAATAAAACGGGATGTTTAGTCCTTCGACAACCTCTCTTCCTGTTTCATGATTACTGATAACAAGGGCGATATCAGCCATTAAGTCTCCACTTTGCCATTCCCACAAAAGCTCGAGCAAACAATGAAGTTCTTTTGATACAAAGATTGCCGCTTTTTTCACATGATAAACATGCGTAAAGCTCCATTCCATCGAAAACTCCTTAACAATTTCAGCAAACTGAGTCTCCATGTCCTTTGCTTTATCCTTTAAACCTGGGCATTCAAATTCAATCCGAATAAAAAAGGTGCCACCCTCAGGATTGGTGGAATACTGACTGGATTCAATAATATTTGCATTATAGGAAAACAAAAACTTTGATATCGCCGCAACTATGCCAGGTTGATCTGGGCAGCTAACTAATAGGCATCCACGATTCTGATTTTTTTCTTGAAACACTTCAATTTGATCTTTTATATATGAGTTCATGGTAATTCCTCTCTATCATTGTTGAAAATATTATACATTAGATGGACCTAATAGTTAATCATTATTTAGAAAATTGCTAACTGCGCAACATTAGTATAGTTTAGTTTACTAAAAAATTTTGTTATAACTAAGGAATAATAACTTATTTTTGGTACATATTATAGATAGGACTTGTAGCTCAATGAATAGAGCAACTTGCAGCCCTTACACAAAGGTTGCAATGTGTTTTGTGGGTTTAAATCCCACCAAGTCCTATATAAACAACCTCCCAAATTCCTGATTCTATTTTTTCATAATAATAATTCCCTCACTAGGCTAGTTCCTCTCCTTAATGTTATTTTTTCAGATTAGAAGTTGACAATAAGTGCTCTTGGAATCATTTTTGGAGTTTTTATTAGATTTTTGTATCCAATAAGCCTCATTAGATTCATTTTCTCCACTTTTTATTAGATTTTTATAGCCAATTGGCCTCATTGGATTCATTTTCTCCACTTTTTATTAGATTTTTGTATCCAATAAGCCTCATTGGATTCATTTTCACCACTTTTTATTTGATTTTTATAGCCAACAGGTCTCATTGAATTCATTTTCACCACTTTTATTTGATTTTTATAGCCAACAGGTCTCATTGGATTCATTTTCACCACTTTTTATTAGATTTTTATAGCCAACTGGCCTCATTGGATTCATTTTCTCCACTTTTTATTAGATTTTTGTAGCCAATAGGCCTCATTGGATTCATTTTCTCCACTTTTTATTAGATTTTTATAGCCAACAGGCCTCATTGGATTCATTTTCACCACTTTTTATCAGATTTTTATCGCAAGGTACCAATTATTACCATTTTATCTCCATAAAAAAATCAACAATAACATTTAATAACATCCAATAATAAAAACCTGAGTCCATTTCAATATCGGACTAAGCAACTAGTGGCGTTTTATTACCTTCAACTTGATCGTACACTTCAGATTTTTTTGCTAAAGTTGGCAGATAGGGAGCCGATTTCTGTTGTCGCTGCTGCTCCTATTCTATTTGCAAATTGAAGGTACTCTTTTATTTGAGATAGTTTAACCGGCATTCCTTTTTCGTGAAAACAATACAACAGGGCTGACATAAATGCATCACCTGCACCGGTCGTATCAATGGCTTTTACTGTCGGAGCAGGAACAAAAACTTTGTGACCATTAATAACAGCACATGCACCTTTGCTCCCCATCGTTATAAACAGATAGGGAATCTTCCATTTAGATATTTTTTCTAATCCAGCCTCTATTGAATTTGTTTCTGTTAAAAAGTTCAACTCATCTTCCGCCAGCTTCACTAGATGTGCATATTTAAGGAAAGAAGAAACAGTTTGACGACAATGCTGCTCATTTACCCAGCGCTTTAGACGAAGATTAGCGTCAAAAGCAATCATATTGCTGAAATCTTTGGCATATTTTAGCGCAGCTTCTGTTGTCTTTTTTGCTTTTTCATGAAAGAGAGTTCCTGATCCAAAATAAAAGATCTTCGCCTGTTCAAAAACTCCCCTTCTTAATTCGTCTTCAGTTAATACTTCATCTGGAGTGTCGTTGACGTAAGTGTGGAAATACCGCTCACCGCTTGCATTAATATGAACATAGACACCGCAAATCTTTTTACTCGGTGAGTGGACAGAAAATGAAGTATTGATATTTTCTTTCCTAAATTCTTGTTCTACAAATTGACTAATTTCATCGGTTCCAAGTTTACATAAATAATAAGCATGGATACCGAGTCGCCTTGTACCGACGGCCACGTTAACAGTAGCGCCGCCTAATAGTTGTTTATATTGGGTATTGGTTTGGTCTATTGAAATAAAATCTACAAATGCTTCTCCAATTGAAATGACTCCTTGTTGATCCAAGATGATCCTCCTTCAAACATTATCTATGATGATTATATGAAAAAACCTCCTCAAATGCATGTTGAGGAGGTTCTATCTGAATTTATTATACAAGTTTATGCTCGTACCACTTTTTCCCTTTGAATCGCCATCCAAAGATGATTCCACGTGCACCCCATTCTACAATCATCGCTACCCATACACCGATAATCCCAAAACCTAAGGTAATACCTAAAATATAACCTAGGACCACCCGTAATAACCACATTGACAGCAAAGAAGCAATCGAAGTAAAGTTCGAATCGCCAGCTGCTCTTAGGGCTGATGGCATAATAAAACTCGGTGACCACAAGATTGGCTGGGCAATGGCAGATATCAGGATAAGTGTAAATATGGTTGGAACAATTTCATCAGGTGGGTTGAACAATTTTATCAATAACGGAAACAATGGCAATAATATAAGATCTGCAACAACAAAGAAGATGGAGGAAAGTCCAATCAACGAATAAATGAATTTCCTAGCGTCCTCTATATTCCTACGTCCAACACACTGCCCAACAATCGTAACAATTGCAATGCCGAGTGCATTTGGTCCGATTTGATATAACAAAGCAATGGCATTACCGATAGCATATACCGTCATTGAAAGGGTGCCTAATTGAACAATAAACGTTTGCGTTAACAGTTTTCCACCATTGAAAAATATCTGTTCTGCAGCAAACGGAAGACCAATAAACATCACTTTCTTGAGAATAGACATATCTATTCGGAATGCGCTTTTTATCCGAAAACGGATCGTCTCATTATATTTTAAGACATAAATTAATGAAGCAACCATTCCCAAAACTCGTGCTAGAATCGTTGAAACCACGAGTCCTTCCACACCCATTTTAAAAATCGTAATAAGCAAAACATTTAGAATCGTATTCGTTAAATTCATGATTAATGATAAATTTAAGCAAGGTTTTGTCTCTCCGACACCTCTTAAGGCCCCCGTCACCGCTTGAAAGATCGCGATTAACGGATATGAAAGACAGCTTCCGATGAGATAGATTCTTGCGTTTTGAAACACGTCTGCTTCCGCTTTACCAAATAACATGTTTAGGATTGGTGTATGAAAAATAATTACAAGAGCGCTGATTAGGACTGAAAATATGGTACAGGCAGATATCGCTTGGGTCGCTGTTTTAGACACCATCGCTGAGTTACCGCTGCCTTTATATTGGGCCACAATAACGGTACCACCTGTTGCCACAGCAATAAATACATTGGCCAAGAAAATATTCAATGAATCTACCATACTCACCGCGCTGACTGCAGCTACTCCTGCAGAACTGATCATCGCTGTATTTAATAAACTCATTAAGATTAAAAAGGCCTGGTCTACGAAAAGGGGCAAGATGATTGCAAATATTTTCTTGTAATCTATCGATTCGCCAGTAAAATACTTATCTAATATAGATACCGTTCTATGCCTAATATTCAGTTCTAATTTATTCATTACACGACACTTCTTTAATGGATTTTTGGAAATTCAACGACAATATTTGTAAAATGAACTTTGATTATTATACCACGAATTGGAAGAGAGTATAGTGTTTTAATGTGACTCTCGCCAAGGGCTGTCAGAATCGCAAATTTGCCTTTCTTCTATTATCGCTGCGTTCGAAGTTCGATCCGACGAATTTTTCCTGAATCTGTTTTAGGTAGTGCCTCGATATATTCAATCACCCGTGGATATTTATAAGGTGCTGTTAAATTTTTAACAAAGCCCTGCAATTCCTTTGTTAACTCCATTGAATTGGAAATCCCATCTTTCAATACCACAAATGCTTTGACAATGTTTCCTCTGATTGGGTCCGGTAAAGCGACTACCGCGCACTCTTTCACCGATTTATGTTTCATTAAAGCATCTTCCACTTCAAAAGGTCCAATCGTATAGCCAGAGCTGATGATTACATCATCTTTTCTTCCTTGGAACCAAAAATAGTTATCCTCGTCTTTAAATGCCCGGTCACCCGTTAAAAAGTATTGATTATTATAGGAAGCCGCCGTTGTCTCGGGATTTTTATAATACTGTTTAAATAATGCTGGGAAATCGCTTCTAATCGCAATCGTCCCAACTTCCTTTATAGGAGCAGGTTGGCCATTTTCATCAACCACTTCAATAAATTTTGATAACAGCGGCTGCCCCATTGAGCCTAATTTTTTCTCATCTATATTTAAATTGGCAATCAGTAACGTACTTTCAGTCTGACCGTACCCATCCCGAATCAGGATGTTAAATTGATTTTTAAACACATCGATGACTTCACGATTAAGTGCCTCTCCTGCGGAAACAGCAGTATGTAATGGCGATAGATCGAAGTTTGAAAGGTCATCTAATTTAGCCATCATCCGATATTCAGTAGGTGTGCAGCATAAAACATTTACTTTGTTATTTTGAAGAAGCCGTAAATATTTATGGGGATTGAACCTGCCATGATAGATAAAACCTGTTGCCCCTGAACCCAATATCGATAAAAATGGACTCCAGACCCATTTTTGCCACCCTGGGGAAGCTGTGGCCCAAACCAGATCCTCTTCACTAATATTCAGCCATTTTGAAGCGGCAATTCTTAAATGAGCAAATCCCCATCCATGGCTATGGACAACCCCTTTTGGCTGCCCGGTTGTCCCAGATGTATAAGCTAAAAAAGCATAATCCTCACTCAGTGTTTCTACATCGATAAAGGTTTCTGATTCCTCTTCGATTAACGCTTCTAACGAGAGCCAATTTGGTACTTCTAGACCAAACGCGATTTTATATTGTAAAAACGGTGTTTCCTCGTTAATATTTTCAAATTCTTTTACCAAATCAAAATATGAAATGACGGCTTTAGCTTCAGAATGATTTAAGCGATAAACTAAATCCTTTGCCCTAAGCAATTCTGAAGTAGGACTAATGACAAGCCCTGCCTTTAAACATGCTAAGTAGATGACATAAGATTCAATGAGACGAGTGGTCATTACGACAACCCGATCACCTTTCTCTAATCCTAATTTAGTTAACCCATTGGCAAGTTTATTTGCATTCGTGATTAACTGAGCATAAGAGATCGTTTTTGTTTCCCCAAGTTCATTTTCCCATCGCAAGGCAATTTTATCTGAGGCATGCTTTGAGATTTCACTTGCTAAATTAAAGTGTTCTGGTACGATCAATGATTTCAATTCCACTTTAATCAAACTCCAATCTTGATAGTATTAGTGGGTTCCCTATGGAACTCTGCCTGTAAGAAATACCCAAAGATATTAGTATCTGGTATTAAAACAAGCTATTAAATGCAATTCCCTCTTACAATAATATCATTTTAAAAATCATTGTAAATTATTTAGATTTATAACTACTGCCCAATACCAGGGTTTATTATCTGGTCATAAACTTTTTCTAGATTCTCTAACAAATAAAAAAGCCAACAAAATATATAGTTGGCTTCGAACAATAAACTTATTCAAATAACGGACTTACTGCTTTTTCATTATGAATCCGATCGATTGCCTCTACAAGCAATGGAGCAACAGATATCGTTTTGATTTTGCTAATGACTTTATCTTCAGGTAACTGAATTGTATTCGTCACCACTAATTCCTTAATTGGTGATGCTTCAATTTTTTCAATCGCCTTGTCTGTAAAAACAGGATGAGTACATCCTGCATAGATCGCTTTAGCCCCATTTTCTGCTAGTGCCTTAGCTGCTAACACAATAGTTTCTCCTGTATCAATTAAATCGTCAATAATAATCACATTTTTTCCTTCTACATTACCAACTACATTAGTGGTTTCGACACCATTTTCCTCAAATCTTCTTTTATCGATCAGAGCAATTGGAGCATGTAATAGGTTGGCCACTTTCCTCGCTCTGCCGATACTGCCGTTATGAGGCGCCACAATAACAATATCTTCCAATCCCTTTTCCTGAAAATACTGTCCAAGGATTGGAACACCATATAGATGTTCAACAGGGATATCAAAGAAACCTTGAATTTGTGATGTGTGGAGGTCCATTGTAAGAATTCTAGTTGCTCCAGTAGTTTCTAAAAGGTTAGCGACTAGTTTTGCCGTAATTGGCTCGCGCGAACGTGCCTTTCTGTCTTGCCGTCCATACCCATAGTATGGAATGACAACATTGATTACTCCAACTGATGCTCTTTTTAAGGCATCTATCATAATGAGGAGTTCCAAAATATTATCATTAACAGGGTAGGAAGTAGATTGAACGATATATACTTCACTGCCTCGAACACTTTCTTCTATATGGATTTGAATCTCTCCATCACTAAAATGAGATACTGAACTTTTGCCTAACTCACAGCCCAATAGCTCTGCTATCTCTGCTGCTAGCTTTTGATTTGAATTCAATGAAAAAAGTTTAAATCTTTTGTTTTGTTGGTATGTCACCTTAGATCCTCCACACTATTTCAATTTCTGTAGTTAATTTTTTAATCCTCACTTATTTTACTATATTCAACGCTACAATGGTAGGAATTCGAAATATCCATACTCTGTTTTCAACGAGTTTTAGAAGCATGGTTTGTCCCAAACTATTTGAAAGATAGTAAACGTGTGGCACCTGTAACTAAATCATGGATAATTTTACTAGCGGATACTTCGTTTTGTAATAGTCTTATTGCCTGACCTGCCCATAATGACATATATTCGGGTTTATTTTGCAAAGCTGCTTCTCTACGAATATCATTTGTCAGGGTATTTTGGGTTGGGAAATCCGCTGGAGAGATATTGGCGTCATGGTACGTTTGAATAAAAGCATTGTTGATTCCCCTCGCTGGACGGCCGGAAAATACTTTCGTAATAACCGTACTTTCTTCTGTACTGTTGATTAGTGATTGTTTATATACAGGATGTGCTCCCGACTCAAGGGTCGTTAAGAAAGCGGTCCCCATTTGCACCCCCTGCGCACCTAAAGCTAATGAGGCAACTAGGCCGCGACTATCCATTATTCCCCCTGCAGCAACAACCGGCACCGTAACAGCATCCACGATCTGAGGAACAAGTGAAAAGGTTCCGATTGCTGCACCATGGGTGTTTTTTTCAATTTCAAAAGTTCCTCGATGACCACCAGCGTCACTCCCTTGGGCAATAATGATATCTACCCCACTATCCTCAGCAAGTTTCGCTTCACGAACAGTTGTTACCATGGTAGTAATGATGATGTTATGTTGCTTTGCGACTGTCATTTTATCTTTGGGAAGGACACCGAATGCAGTTGAAATGACAGGTACGTTTTCATCGATTAACACTTCAAACTGTTCCTCAAAAAAGTTGTTCGTTACGACTTGTTGTTCAGTGAATTCGATTCCTAATTTCCCTCTAATGTCATTAAGTACCTTCTGTGACTCTTCGACTCCTTCATATTGATCTTTCAAATTTGTACAAAACAAGTTCACGGCAAATGGCTTTGTTGTCCGATCCTTAATTTCCCTGATAGCTTTTCTTATCTCCTCCGGTTTCATATAGGCCGCACCCAAAGTCCCTAACCCACCAGCGTTAGATACACTAGCAACAAGATCCACGGTTGTAGGACCTCCAGCCATTCCAGCTTGGATAATTGGATAGGCAATATCCAGTAGGTCACATAGTTTTGTGTTTAAATGCATAGAAATCTTCCTTTCTCCTAACAATCCATTTTATTGTTCGTTATGTATGAAGGGATAGTATTCTTTCGGCCCAATCCCAATAACGTTTTCCTCTACTACTATATAAACACAATTAGAGCAAAAGTGTCAGAAACTTTTTATTAGCGCCTTTTTTGAGCCCGCTTTTCGTGATTTCATAAACAAGTTGTCAAGCAACTGCATACATTAATATCGAACAACCATAGACAGACAGGGGGTGAATTTATATGAGTCCTAATCATTCTTGCTATGGGATTTTTGGAATTTTTCTTGGATTTTTAACAGGTGCCATTTGGTTATTGTTTGTAGTATTGGGCTGGGTCACTATGTTGCTTGGAGTAATCGGCCTAAGTGGTCTAATTGTTACCGTTCTAAACTTCCTTATCGCTGTAATTGGTTTCCTAGCATTCCTTATCTTCGGATTATACGTATTCAAGAGGGCGTGGCATCACTGTAAGTGAAATAGCATTCAAGATTAATCCAGCTTGGAATTATAAATTTTGTGCAAGAAACCAATACTGGATGACAGTCTCTTATTAGAGGCTGTCCTTTTCATTATTTTTATACAAATAAAAAAAGCGGGCAACTAGGGCTGTTGTCAGCCTTGTTGTCCGCTTTTTAAATTAGAATTTAGTTTGATAGTTATCGATTTCCCATGTATGAACCGCAGTACGGTAGCTATATCATGCTTTTTTTAAGATTATTTAAGTATCAATAACCTTGATAAATCGACACTTTACTGATTCACTCTTTCATTAAATATTATAGAATTTCAAAAACAGTCGGTCAAAAATCGGTCAAAGTGGTCGGTCAGTGGTCACAAGAAAATGGTCATAAAAAGGGTCATTAAATTGGTCACAAAATTGGAAATAAAAATGGATAGAAAACCCAAAAAACGGGCTTCTATCCATTTTGTTTTTCTAGCCAATCTAATAAAAACTTTTTAGTTTTTTCGGTTGGGAATAACCATTTTCTTCCTAATTTTCTTTTAGGAAAATCTTTGTCATAAAAAAATTCTTTAAGAATTGTGTTCCATGACAATCTTGTGTGTCGCATTAAATCTTCCGTATCCCAAAACATCGCCCAACCAATTCCGTGAACAATGGAAGCCTGTTGTTTGCCTTTAGGAAGTGGAGCGACCCCTAATTTATCACCGAGTACCCCTTGAAATTCGCCTGCACTAACTGAAATCGCAGGAATCATGGCCACTTTTCCGGATAGGAACAACTGCTTGCCTTCCGTCTCCATAACCGTTTTCGCTGAAGGCGAGATTCCCTTGTCAATTAACTTCTTGATAAAATGAAAGGCTTCTTTCGATTCGGGAGAATCAAACCCAGACTTCTTTTTATCCTCGCTGATAATGTATCCTCCTGCTTGGTGCATAAGATCGTAATAAACGGCTTGACTTTGCTTGATATCAGTGGAATACCCATAAATACCCTTTTCTTTATTCGATAACTACTTTGCAACCTTTTCAATATCAGCCCAGGTCCAGTTTTCATCTGGGTATGGAACCCCTGCATCATCGAAAAGCTTTTTGTTGTAATACAGCCCGACAGAGTCGATAAAATAAGGAGCCGCATAAAGCTTATCTTGATACGTATTAAATCCACAACGGCTGGGAAATAGTTATCCTTTTTATATTCACTATCTTTTTGAATATAAGGGTCTATATCCTTGATAAATCCTGAAATAGCATATTGGTAGAAGTTCGGTCCGTTCATCCAGAAAACATCCGGACCTTTTCCGCCTCCGATACTTGTTTTAGCTTGGTCCAATAATCCTCCCAAGGTGTATAGGTGACATTGACCTTGATATCTGGATGTTGTTTCTTAAATGCTTCAATAGATTTATCTACGGCAGGATTGACATTTTTATCCCATAATGCAGCTTCAAGTGTCTTCTTTTCTTTCCCGCTGCTCTGTGTGTTGGAGCAAGCAGACATAACAACAACGACAATGATTAACAATAGGTGAACCAGAAACCTCATCTTTTTCATTTCTCTCCCCCTCGTATCATTTTGTTCATATGAAGCTATTAAAGATTGTAAATCTTAGGGGAAGTGGTATATCAATCTAAAAATAGAAGTTCTATTCCATTTCAGGCAAATCGAAAAACCATATTCTTTTTTACAAGGATCTTTCTGTGTTGAAAAGAATCTTAATTAGGGCGGAACCAACTACTTACTGATGTATTTTTACCATGAATATGCCAAATGATATTACTTGAATTATCAACATTATCGTCTTTTAATCCATACTTGCTCCAGGCAGTCCTCCACTGCAGATCCTCGTAATTTTTATTATCTTTAATAGTAAGTAAAGTTTGGTATGCTTTTTGACTAAATGCAAATGTCATAGGCATTCGATAGTTATTATTTGGAAAATGACCACCTAGACTTTTGTAATTACCTTTTGCTAAATGGTAGTTATTCAGTTGATAACTTATTTTTGAGCTTAATATATCACATTGATGTGTCTCAAAATATTCAACTACAGTTTTCACATAATCCTTTTTATAAATATCATCGTCATCAATTTTAATATATAGATCATATAGTTCTGGACATTGTGATATTGTCGTCATTGCATTTGTATGGGTCCTTGAATTTTTCTTGTACTGAATTTTAAATCGATCGTCAAGGATATCATCAAATAAGATTTCATAATCTTTAACTTCGAATTCATTATCAAACATAATGCTGATTGAATGGGTAAAATTTGTATACGACTGGTTTTTCATATTAAGTATACATTGACGAATCATGTAGGGACGTTGATACGATGGTGTAAATAACAAAACCTTCACTTTTTATACCTCCCTTAACAAGTCACAGCAGTTATATAATTTTATACATCACAAATGAAAAGATTTGGATAACGTATTTCGGTTTTTGAGAAAATGTATTTATGATAGAGGCGGTTCTTTTATCCATTCTCCTTCTACGGAACAAGCCCAATATGTTAGTTTGTCTCCCGATTGACAAACCAGAATTGTCCGGCCGTCCTCCAACTGATCAAGCAGGATAGGTTCGACATCTTCCTGAGTAATTACTATTGGGCCATGCCATGGATATCCTCGTTTTTCATTCTCTCGCCACCAAAATCCAATACCGCCCCTTTCTAACTTGCATGCTGCCTCAAAATTCCCAGAGCGATTCCCATGAAAAACGGGAATATCCTTTACCCCTTCAGCAAACGTTATGGTCCTATTCCATATTTTTTTTACTCTATTTTGCCAATAGTGGGTTAACGTATTACCTGACTGTACAATTAGTTCTTTATTGCCAAATTTACTTCTAATGGGCAGCGAAGGCGCAAAATTTGACTCATCTTTTTCATACCAAGGGTAAATCTCGTCACAATATTTTTCAATCATGCATTTATAAGCCAGCTGTTTAATTAACCTTCGTGTTTGGTCGTTCTTAAGGCGATAAATTGGATGGCACAACCCACTAAACTTCTTGCTATTTAAACAGTCTATTATTTCATCCAGTTTAAAATGTGGACGATACCGTATGAGATCCGTGTCACTTACGTATGGATATTTTTTCATTTTAAACCCTAATTCGTGTGCGATATTGACAAAAAATATTTCGTCAGAACCCCAAGATATCGTTTCTAACAGAGCATTTTTGTATTTTTCCTTTTTACTCGGTTCCAGAATTGCCTTAACCAATGATCTTTTAATCACTTGACCAACATTAAATACACCATAATACGGATCAAGCCTGAATAATTCTTTCCATCTATCAATATCTTTTCTTAGTTGTTTTCCGATAAACCAATTATGTCCAGGTATCCTTAGTCTAACGGCCATGTAATCTGCTTCTCTCATTTGTTCGGATATGATGTTCTCATATCCGTCCTTAATAAATAAAGCATCGGAATCTATATTAATAAAATATTCATAATCTATTCCCAGTTCCTCAATCCATTCCATTGTCTCAAGAAAATATATAGTTGTGTATCCATACTTTAATTTTCTACTGGATGGACACACAGGTACACCTAAATCATCGCATAGGGATGGATCTCCCCCTCCATTAAATAAAACGAATGTGCTATTCGGACAAAAAAATCGGACATTATTGATTAGTTCCTTAATAAGCTCACGATTATTATGAACAAGGATGGCAAAACAAATTTTGCTTTTTGGTTTTTTAGTAAAGTACTTATATTCCTTTTTAAGGGTCTGCTCCCTTGTTACATTTCCATTCTGGTGTGAATTTACTTTTGAATTATTTTCATTCATGATCATTCACCTCATATAATAAATGAAAGGATAAAGGGAGAAACAATCGACCTTTTTCCAAATTTATTAATAAAAAAAGAAAATTCCCTTGTCATTGATGATTCATATTTTTTGGGTATTACTTGTTTGTTAGTTATGGACATTCTATTGTTTGCCTAAAATTTCTTCAATCTTCGCAATTAATTGTTCTACTCTTTTATAAGTAGTATGTTGGGTTTGTACAAATTGATAACCCTGGTCCGCAATCCTATTCCTTTCGTCCTCGTGTTCTAAATAATGTTCTGCTTTTTCATAAAAATCATGTTTCGTAATACTAACATAATGTTCACCAGGAATAAGCCCCAAATCATCAAGGTCTTTAAGTTGTGGAGCAAGCAATAAAGTTCTGCATCCCGGAACTTCAAAATATTTCATTACCGGAAACTTTCTTCTCGTTCCACAAGTAAAAAAGATTTTTGCCCTATTTATTTCCATTGCATATCTTTCAGTTACAAAAATTTTAGCCTTTTCGTCTTCCGTATATTTTCGATATCCGGGATGGGGGTGATAGACAAATCTTGAATCTTTTTTAAATTGCTTAACTATTTTTTCTCTCAAGGGATAACCGCCATTTACAGCCCCCATTAGTAACATATCGATTTCTTTTGGTAAACCATAATCCTTAAAGATTTCACTATTAATATGGTGAGGAAACCAACAGAGTCGATTTTTAAATTCAGGATATATTTTTTTGAAAATCCGCTTGTAATTAGAAAAAATGTATTGAATGTTATTGGAATTGATATATTCTCTTCTTTTTTCAATAAATCGGTGTACATCCTCAATAAAAATCCCAGCAGGAATACTAATATCTGATAAACCGTAAACTACAGGTTTCAAACTGCCCCCAATATCATTTTGAATAAGAATAAAATCAGGTGTAAAAGCTATATGCTTTAAAATATCCTGTATATGTCCAGAATCTCTCCAAATGGCTAAATTTGTTTTTTGGGATAATTCTTTCTCAACATGGTAAAAGCTCTCATTGAAAGTATTAAGTTTTGTATCTTTACCTATCAGAAGTAGATTTAACATTAAATAAGCCACCTTTTTTTTCGCCTAATCCATCATTATAGTATGTTAATAGATAAAATATGTTCCTCGAAATATTTTTCTGTTTTCGCAATAATCTCTACCGAACAAATTTCCGGGTTTTTCCATATGATAAGACGTTCATCAAACAAAATGTTCTATTAAATTAAGGGAGAGGCTAAGAGATGAAAATAGCACTTCTTACAATGTTTAATGGCTTAGATAGTTCGTATTCTTTGGTAAATGTAGTAGCGGAACAGGTTCGAATGCTTCTTGATGCAAATATTGAAACCAGAATTTTGGTAAGTGACATCTGCCCGCTAAATAAACTTTATGGAATTTTCCTAGATAAACGAATTAAATGGGTGAAAATATGTAACCATCTAGAAGGAAAACAAATGCATTGGAAAAACTACATTCAGTCAGAAGGTGAGGTACATGATACCTTTTTTAATGAGGCAGATGTGATTGCAGAGGACTTAGTAAAAAAATTAGCAGATATTGATATCTGTTTTATGCATGATATTCATTACCAGGGGTGGCATTTACACCATAACATCGCAATTAGAAAAGTTCAGGAGAAACTGACTAACCTTAAATTCCTTGCATTTACCCACTCCGCGCCTGTTAAACGCCCCCCCAACCCGAAATGGCCTTTCTCTGCCCGATTTACACCAATGCCTAATACTTTGTATATTTATCCAACACAATCTGGAATTTCAGCCTTGGCAAAACAATACAATGTTCCTGAAGATCGTTGTAAAGTAGTAAATAACAGTCTTGACCTACTAGGTTTTGTAACAGAGGAAGTTAATCTATTATCAAAGTATATTGATTTGCTGACTCCGGATATTTTAGTTGTCTATCCTGGTCGTTTAACGAGGGCAAAGAAATTTGATAAAGTTGCTGCTCTATGCGGAGCAATAAAAGTAAAAACAAGCAAGCTTGTCAAAGTAATATTCTGTGATACATTCCCAAAGTTAGATACTTCTCCAGAGGCCTATAAGGAATTTGTTCGCTCTATTGGGGTAAAATTTGGTTTAAATGATGGAGATTTATTATTCACATCAGATATAAAAGAATTTAATAAAGGGCTCCCAAGAAAAAGTGTATTAGAACTTTTCACACTTTCAAACTTATTTATATGTCCTTCTTACTCAGAGTCTTTTGGTTTAACTGTCCTGGAAGCAGCAAGTAGAGGGAATTTTCTTGTTTTAAACGAACAGGTGCCGGCTTTAAATGAACTCGGGAGCCAATTGGATGCGTACTTTATGAAATGGGATGCCAAGAATTTTGGATTTAATACTCGTGAAATCTATCGTCCTTCAGAAGAAGCTTATCTTACTAACCATGCTGACAACATTATCAAATTGATGGATACCAATTCAGTTATTCATGCAAAAATAATCGCAAAACAACGGTATTCTCCAAAATGGATCTGGAAAAATCAATTGGAACCGATTATTAAATCATTATGTTAAATTGCGAAACTAAACTAAAAAGAAACCCGGTCCAAAAAATTCCTTGGATTGGGTTTCTTTTATTTGAGTTAATACACAATTACAACAGCTATTTTATTTAAAAGGCCGGTTTTGTTCTTGTAAAAAATGATACAAAGCGCCAATCATTCCAGCATCGTTTTGATATTTACATAGTTCAACAGGTACCTTGAATACTTTCCACCATGAAATAAGGTCAAGTTGATGATTAATCATGCTTAACAATTCTTGTTGATTGGCCACGCCCCCGCCAATTAATACTTTTTGAGGGTTTAAAGTTACAGTAAGGTTATAAATTCCATAACTTATGTTTTTTGTCCAATCATCAATTAGTTTTCTAACCGAATGATTATTATTAGAATCCAAAAAAACTGTCTCTCCATCAATATTTTCGTTTTCACTTAAGCCTTTTAATTTTTTATAGGAATGAATTAAGGCAGATGTAGAAGCGTTCGAATGCCATACTTCAAATTGCCCTCTTTTAGTCCGGTTCTTCATAAACCCAAATTCACCGCCTCTAAAACTGTGACCACGCAAAAGCTTCCCGTTAGTGAAAATCCCTCCGCCAACGCCGGTTCCCAATGTTATACAAATAAAATCTGTACAATTTTTTGCATTACCACTGATGCTTTCGGCTAACGCAGCACAATTCCCATCGTTTTCTATTTCAATCGGAAGGGAAGTTTTTGCTTTTAATAATTCTTTTAGATTTTGTTTACTTAATGCCTTTACAGAACCTGCTGCTTCAGAATACCCTGTATGGGGATTAATAAATCCCGGTAAACTAATAGCAATCCCACTCACAATAGTATTTCTTGTGTTCATGTTAATTGTATCTATCATGTCTTTTAGAAATAGTTCCAGGTTGATTGGACGGGTATTATAGCTACCTTGTGAAAGAACAGTTCCATTCTCTAATAATAAACCGTACTTAACTTTTGTCCCGCCTACATCGAAACAGATGTACTTTTTCAAATTACTTCCTCCAGACTAATCTAGATTTAGGTGGTATCGTTATTCATTACCTTAATAATTACTCCCTCATCCGAGGTAGGTTTTTCGAACTCTTCGTAGTAAATTTTTTTTAATAAATTTTCCGGTAATCGTTTCAACACTTTATTACGTTTTTTACAAATATCAAAGTTGGTATCAACATGAAATATTTCCAAAGTTAGCCCGAATTCTTTAGCAACCTCGATCCATCTATTACGACGCTCTCTTGTCTTGTTTGTGGAATCCACAACTACTTTATGGCCGCTTTTAAGTAACGTCCGGACCATGAGTTCAGCTGATTCCCATACTTTTGGTTCAGCCTTAGCTTTATAAACGTGGCCATGTAAAGCTAGCCTGAGATCATCAATAGATACGCGTGTCCACCCTTGTTCCTGAAGTGTTTTCCCGTATGTTGATTTTCCGCTTAGTGGAATCCCGCACATAATTCCAAGTTTCATCATACATCTCCCCTAAGTACTTTTATCAATGCTTCTCTTTATTAAATGCTTGAAAACATTAAGAAGTTAGTTTTTGGGATACCCATTTTTCTATTACGCCTTCATCATCTCTATAACTGGACAATTGTTGATATTAACTATTCCTTTACATCATTCCGGCATTGATTATTTTTGATTGTTGGTAAAAAGAGACCCTACATATTCCTCCCACAATAGAGATCCTTTGCCCTCCAAATTCCCAAATAACCTAAAAATACAAAGTAGAGACTGACCTAAAAAGTCGTTTGATTACCTTTAGACCAGTCTCTTTTTTAAATGTGATTTATTTTCCTGGTTTCGGTGGTTTTAGTTTTCTTGGTTTCGGTGGTTTTAGTTTTCTTGGTTTCGGTGGTTTTAGTTTTCTTGGTTTCGGTGGTTTTGGTTTTTCTGGTTTCGGCGGTTTTGGTTTTTCTGGTTTTGGCGGTTTTGGTTTTTCTGGTTTTGGCGGTTTCGGTTTTCCTGGTTTCCGCGGTTTCGGTGGGATCGGACATTCAGTTGCTGTATCAGTCTCGGTTTCGGTTTCCGTCTCGGTTTCGGTCTCCGTCACGGTCTCCGTTTCCGTTTCGGTTTCGGTCTCCGTTTCAGTCTCGGTTTCTGTCTCGGTCTCCGTTTCGGTCTCCGTTTCGGTCTCCGTCTCCGTTTCGGTCTCCGTTTCCGTCTCGGTCTCCGTTTCAGTTTCCGTTTCAGTCTCCGTCTCGGTCTCCGTTTCAGTTTCCGTTTCGGTCTCCGTTTCGGTCTCCGTTTCCGTTTCGGTTTCTGTTTCCGTTTCGGTCTCCGTCTCCGTTTCCGTTTCCGTTTCCGTTTCGGTCTCCGTTTCCGTCTCGGTCTCCGTTTCGGTTTCGGTCTCCGTTTCCGTTTCGGTCTCCGTTTCCGTTTCGGTCTCCGTTTCCGTTTCTGTTTTGGTGTTGTCGTCGGGTTCTGTTTTCATGTCACGT
>NZ_JAGGQY010000077.1:0-16097 GCF_018613105.1 Bacillus sp. ISL-77 | reverse complement strand
CCCGTAGGAGTCTGGGCCGTGTCTCAGTCCCAGTGTGGCCGATCACCCTCTCAGGTCGGCTACGCATCGTCGCCTTGGTGAGCCGTTACCTCACCAACTAGCTAATGCGCCGCGGGCCCATCTGTAAGTGTCAGCCGAAACCGACTTTCAGCTTTTCCTCATGAGAGGAAAAGGATTATCCGGTATTAGCACCGGTTTCCCGGTGTTATCCCAGTCTTACAGGCAGGTTGCCCACGTGTTACTCACCCGTCCGCCGCTAATCAACAGGAGCAAGCTCCTATTGATTCGCTCGACTTGCATGTATTAGGCACGCCGCCAGCGTTCGTCCTGAGCCAGGATCAAACTCTCCAAGAAAGTTGATTAGCTCATTTGTTACGTTGGCTTAGCTTCACTTTCTTACGAAAGATTCGCTAATAAATTTTTGTTTGTTTGCACGATTTTGTTTGTTTAGTTTTCAAAGAACAATTTCTCTATCGCCTAAAAGCGACTTTATTATCTTATCAAGTTATCAACCAGAAGTCAATAACTTTTTTTGTTTGTAGTTCATCGTCTCTGTGACGACTTTTCATATATTACAGTATATAAAAGGATTGGTCAATACTTTTTTAAAATTTGTTTTTCAAAAAGAAAAACCGCCTTTTTTCAGCGGTTTTAAGTCTAGAGTACCCAATGTTGAATAGCAGCTAAAGCGATTAGACCAGGGATTCCTAAAAATCCTGAAATAGCCGATGTAGCAAAATTAATCGGCACATGAATTCCATAGCGGTTACCCGCAGCATTTAAGAAGAATAAGAATAGCGCTCCAATGACTAATTTAATAGCAGCCTGTCCAACAAATCGAGCAGGCTTAAAGGGAGCACCCGTAAATAAAAGGATAAGTATGAGCCCTCCGAGGATGGATATTACGATAATTGGTTCCAAAAAAGCTATCCCCCTTCTTAAGTCACTTTGTTTCAACTTATGTACAAGTTGATAAAAATAGACCTAAAAAAAGAAATAGCTTAGTTTTTATCTCATTAAGGTAACATTCCGCTGCTTTGCTTCTCTTAATAGAAAGATATATTTTGCCTCGGCAATTTTTGTTTGGCAAATCACTTCTTCGGAAGGATCAAAACTTTTTTCCAACAGCAGCTTTTCTTGCTGCCAATGTTCTTTATATCGATTCAACTGCATTAAGAGCTTTTCATTATACTCTTTACGCAGCCGACCCTTACGCTGAAAAAACATGACTGATTCCTCCGCGTCTTTTTAAAATTCTCTTCGGCCTTCAATCGCTTTCGATAAGGTTACCTCATCCGCATATTCAAGGTCCCCGCCAACAGGAAGCCCATGCGCAATTCTTGTCGTTTTAATCCCTGATGGCCTTAACAAGCGAGAAATGTACATCGCGGTTGCTTCCCCTTCAATATTAGGGTTAGTCGCTAGGATCACTTCAGTAACTGTTTCATCCTGAAGACGTTTTAAGAGGTCAGGAATATTGATATCCTCAGGACCTATCCCATCCATCGGGGAAATCGCCCCATGCAGGACATGGTACAAACCGTTGAATTCCTTCATTTTTTCCATCGCTATCACATCTTTAGGATCTTGGACGACACAAATGATACTTCTATCCCGTCGTTGGTCCTCACAAATATAACATGGATCCTGATCCGTGATATGACCACAGACAGAACAATAGGTTAGATTTCGTTTGGCATTCACTAGTGCTTTGGCAAAATCAAGCACCGTATCCTCTTTCATACTTAGGACAAAAAAAGCCAGACGACCGGCCGTTTTCGGGCCGATACCTGGCAGCTTCATAAAGCTGTCAATCAGCTTAGATATTGGTTCAGGATAATGCATCTTTTGCTATTCCACTCCTAAAAAGGAAGGTTCATTCCTTTTGTAAATTGCCCCATCGTACTGTTTGTTAACTCTTCTACCTTTTTAAGAGCATCATTTGTTGCAGCTAAAACAAGG
This sequence comes from Bacillus sp. ISL-77, assembly GCF_018613105.1. Lineage (NCBI taxonomy): Bacteria > Bacillati > Bacillota > Bacilli > Caryophanales > Bacillaceae > Bacillus > Bacillus sp. ISL-77. The sequence goes on along the minus strand of NZ_JAGGQY010000077.1, from coordinate 14,135 downwards.
TCTTGAAGCATTTCGATATCATCCGGATCGACTGCCTCTGGTTTGATAATTACATCGACAACTTCCTTATGACCGGTTACCACTACTGTGACCATCCCGCCGCCAGCAGATCCTTCAATCTTCTTTTCACCTAACTCTTCTTGTGCTTTCGCCATTTCCTTTTGCATCTTTTGCATTTGTTTCATCATATTTTGCATATTTCCCATTCCGCCACCACGCATCATTACCATCTACCTCCAATTAATTAGTTATTAATCAATAATTTCCACAAATTCTTCGCCAAATATTTTTTTCGCCTCGGCAATATGTGGTTCTTCTTCCTTAGGTACTTCGCTGGTTTCTCCTTCAGCACCATCATGACTATTCAAAAAGTTTTCGCGAATTGGCAGCCACTGGTCTTCAGGAACACCTAAAAGGATGAATCTTTTGCCGGTTAATTTATGTAATGCGGCGATTACAGCATCAAGAAAATCCGCACGATTCATTGCCATTTGGCAAATCATCTCATGCTTGAATTTTATAATAAAAGCAGTTGAGGACGCTGCAATCGGCTCTGCATCGTTTAACAGGGCGGCTTGTGATTTTAAAAGACTAGCCCGCAATTCGCCCCAATTGGCTTTGATGACATTTAGATCGCTTTTCGTTGCCTGCTTTAATACTTCATTGATTTTTCCAACCGCAGGCTGAAATGTTTTTTTAGAAGACCTTGGCGCAGACTTCTGCGCTTGTGTTGCGGTATCTTGCGGGACTGCCGCCACACCAGTTTCCTTTAAATGCTGCAGTTCGGTCTCAAGCTGGCCGATTCTTGTTATTAATTGTTCAATTTGTGCTGGATTTGCTTGCTCTGTGTGTTTAACTTCCATTTGACATAACTTAACGATCGCTACTTCAAGGAAAATTCTTGGATGGTTGGTCCAGCGCATTTCTTGTTGAGTTTTATTCAAGAGATCGATGAGCTGATAAATCTGCTCCATTGAGATGGTTTCAGCCATGATTCGAAAATCATCATCAAGCATCACTCTTTCAAGGGATTCTTCAAGGTTTGGTGCTGTTTTATAAAGCAGCATATCACGATAAAATAAAATTAAATCCTCAATAAAGCGCATTGGGTCTTTTCCATGAAATAAAAGTTCATCCAGTGCTTCTAACCCGCTCGCAACATCCTTTTCCCTGAATGCTAAGGCAAGCTTATTCAAAAATCCCTGCGATACCGATCCGGTTACCGTTAAGGCATCCTCAATTGATACCTGGTCCTGGCTATACGATATGGCCTGATCTAATAAACTGAGCGCATCACGCATCCCGCCATCTGCTGCCCGGGCAATCAATTGCAGGGCTCGCTCATCACAATTAACTCCAGTTTCCTCAACGATTAATTTCATCCGTTTGACGATTGCTCCAGCTGTAATTCTTCTAAAGTCAAAGCGCTGACATCTTGAAATAATAGTTAAGGGGATTTTATGAGGTTCTGTCGTTGCTAAAATAAAGATCACATGCTTTGGCGGTTCTTCTAATGTTTTTAACAATGCATTGAATGCGCTAATGGATAGCATATGTACTTCATCAATAATATAGACCTTATAATTAACCGAAGTAGGTGCAAATTTGACCTTATCAAGAACATCACGCATTTCCTCAACCCGTGAGTTTGAAGCAGCGTCAAATTCCAGCACATCCGAGATCGTCCCATTGGTGATTCCGAGACAGGCAGCACACTCATTACATGGCTCTGAAACCGGCGAACGTTCACAATTAATCGCCTTTGCTAATATTTTAGCCGCACTTGTTTTCCCTGTTCCTCTCGGTCCTGAAAATAGATATGCATGAGAGATCTTTTGTTGAAGCAGGGCGTTTTGCAATGTCTTGGTTACATGTTCTTGTCCTACTACATCAATAAATGTTTGAGGCCGCCAAACACGGTATAAAGCCTGATAAGCCAATTGACATCGCCCCCTTCAAATTTTTCATCTTTCCACTTTTCTTATTATACCTTAACCATTTTGGTTTTTACAAAATGAATCTAGTTGAATGTACAAAAAAACTCATCCCAATTCTGAGATGAGTTAATTTATGTAATATAACAGCCGTGCACCTTCCTTCGACTAACGCCCATAAGCGTTACTTAAGCAGTTAGCTCGGCCCAGGCAACCCTGCGGCACATGGGAGCGTCCACTTAATGCTGCTTCCTTCCGGACCTGACATGGTTCATGGATTCCCATTGCGCAGGACCCGGGCGTCAACACCACTTACTTAAGGCAGACCCTACAGGTCGTTAGCCTCGGGAAGGGATTCAGTCCCGCTAGAGCGGATTGCGGGTACAGGGCACCGCTACCTCCCCACCTAGCACGGCAAAGTTGATACCAAAGTTTAGTGCGTCTCTATGACGCTTTCTTAGTATACAAATATTCTCGTAAAAAAGCAATCACTATTCACTGTCAGTTTTTGTAAGTTCATCCTTTTGCACTTTTTTCTCGAGCTTTTTCCGCTCTCTTATTTTTCGAAAAAAGTTGGAGAGTATTTGCCCGCACTCTTTTTCTAATACACCGCTGATAACCTCACTCTGATGGTTGAAGCGCTCATCCTCCAAGAGGTTCATGAGTGTACCCGCACAGCCACCCTTAGGGTCAACTGCACCATAAACGACTCGTTTGACCCTTGATAACATGATTGCCCCTGCGCACATTGGACATGGCTCTAACGTTACATATAAGGTGGCATCTTCAAGGCGCCACGAGTGCAGTTCCTTGCAGGCTTGATCGATCGCTAATAGTTCCGCATGGGCGATGGCATTTTGCTCGTTCTCGCGTAAATTGTGGGCCCGAGCAACCACCTTTCCTTCTATTACAATAACGGCACCAATCGGCACCTCATTCAGCTCTTCTGCTTTTTTAGCCTCTTTCATTGCTTCTCTCATAAAATCTTCATCTTGCACGCTTTCCATAGACATGATATTTCCCCTTCACTAGATGAAATTTATCAGCATTATATCATTTATCCGCTCCCTCCCTCATAAAATAGTTGCAACGCATATTTGCCAAGGAGGGATTAGGATGCAAATCCATGTGATAAAAAGTAATGAATCCTTAACTACAATCGCTAGGACTTATCATACAACTGTTCAAGATATCGTTGAGGCCAATGATCTACCCAATCCAAACAAACTTGTGATCGGACAGTCGCTTGTCATTCCCATTATCGGTCACTTTTACTTCGTGCAGCCAGGCGATTCCTTATTCTCTATATCAAGAAAGGTTGGCGTCCCTTATCAACAGCTGGCCACCATCAATCGGATTAATGTAAATCAACCACTTAATGTAGGCTTTCGTCTCTATATACCTCAAGGTAAAAAAAGAAACGCCGAGTTTAACGCGTACGTTGAACCGCGCGGCACCACTGTAGCCCCTATCCTAGAAACCAGTGCCCGTGAGGCCGCACCCTATCTCACGTATTTAGCCCCCTTTAGCTTTCAAGCGCGGCGCGATGGTACCTTGAAAGAACCATTACTTAATAACTTTCCTGCCATCGCTAAAGCCAATCGAAATGTCTTAATGATGGTTATTAACAATCAAGAGAATGACCAGTTTAACGATGAACTCGGTCGGATCTTATTGAATGATACCGCTATACAGGATAAATTTCTTAACAATATTGTCACCACTGCCAATAAGTATGGCTTCCGTGATATTCACTTTGACTTTGAGTTTTTACGCCCTACTGACCGCGAGGCCTATAATCGCTTTTTACGAAAAGCAAAACAAAGATTCTCACGTCAAGGCTGGCTCATGTCAACCGCCCTTGCCCCAAAGACTAGTGCAACCCAAAAAGGGAAATGGTATGAGGGGCATGATTATAAGGCCCACGGCGAAATTGCTGACTTTGTCGTCATTATGACCTATGAATGGGGGTATAGCGGCGGCCCAGCGATGGCTGTATCGCCCATTGATCAAGTGAGAAGAGTATTGGAATATGCGATAACAGATATTCCTTCGAATAAGATTATGATGGGACAAAATCTATATGGCTATGATTGGACACTGCCATTCGTGCAGGGGTCAGTCGCAAAGGCGGTGAGCCCACAGCAGGCGATACAGCTAGCTGCAAGCCACAATGTCCAGATTCAATATGACACAAAAGCACAGGCCCCATTTTTTAGATATACCGATGGTGGGAAGCAGCATGAGGTTTGGTTTGAGGATGCCCGCTCGATCCAGGCAAAGTTTAATTTAATTAAAGAGTTAAATATTAGGGGGATGAGCTATTGGAAGCTTGGTCTAGCCTTCCCGCAAAACTGGCTGTTAATCGTAGACAATTTCAATGTCACAAAACGTGGGACTTAACGATATTTATTCTACAAAAACTGCCCCCATTCGGCAGTTTTTTCATATATTCGACATAAAACGATTACTTCTAAATATTCCTTATCCCTTCCTGAGGGAGATTATGATAGAATAAATCTTGCATGTTTTTTAGTGACTAAAAAATCCAGATTTTCTGGTAAACATAGAGTGAAGGCAGTTGGAGAAGGAGGACTTGCAATGGGGGATACACCCTTTATTACCGTTGAAGGGCCGATAGGTGTGGGCAAAACATCTCTCGCTAAAGCCATTTCAGCGCAATTCGAATTTGCATTACTAAAAGAGATTGTTGATGAAAATCCATTTCTAGGGAAATTCTATGAAAATATTGAGGAGTGGAGTTTCCAAACGGAAATGTTTTTCCTCTGCAATCGCTTTAAGCAATTAGGGGATATCAATACCCATTTCTTAAGCCAAAATCAATCCGTCGTAGCGGACTATCATATCTTCAAGAATTTAATTTTTGCTAAGCGTTCATTAAGTATGGACGAGTATCAAAAATATTATAAAATTTATCAAATTCTTACCGAGGATATGCCGAAGCCTAACGTGATTATTTATCTGAATGCAAGCCTAGACACGCTGTTAAAACGCATCAAAGTAAGAGGGCGTGAAGTCGAAAAAAATATCAGCCCCTTATATTTAAAGCAGTTATCGCTTGACTATGAAGAAACAATGATGATCTTTGAAAAAGAACATCCAGAAATACCAGTTCTTCGTTTCAGTGGGGATGAATTGGATTTTGTTAAAAATGAACATGACTTAAACCATATTATTGGTCAGTTAACATTAGCATCAAAAAAAAGCAGCTGGACTAAAACACTATAGAACAGGGGAATGTTAGTGAGTATCGTAATTGGTGGTATGATAGGTCTTGGAAAAACAAGTGTAGCAGACACATTGAATGCACACTTTCAAAATAGAGGAATAGAGAGTAAGGTGTTTTATGAAGCGGTGGATGACAATCCGATTCTTCCGCTCTATTATGAACTAACACCTGAAGAATTAGATGCAAAAAGAATTCCCTTCCTTCTTCAATTATTCTTCTTAAATAAACGCTTTAAAACCATTAAGGAATGCGTCAGTTGGAGAGAACCTGTTTACACCATTCAGGACCGTTCCATTTATGAAGATTGGTATTTTGCTTATGTAAATAAATCATTAGGCAGAATATCAGATTTGGAATTTAAAATTTACGAAGACCTAGTTGAAAATATGCTTGAAGAACTAAATGAACTTCCAAGGAAAGCGCCAGATTTAATGGTTTACCTTAAAGGTTCGTTCGATACGGTAATTGATCGGATTATGGCGCGCGGTCGAAGCTTTGAAATAAACCCTGAGCTGAAGGAATACTACTTCGAGGTTTGGAAGGGTTATGATGAGTGGGTCATGAATCAGTATGCAGCAAGTGAAGTATTAGTGATTGATATGGATACGACAGACGTCGTAAAAAGTGAAGAAGATGCCACTAAGATCTGCCGTGCGGTTGAAGATAAACTACAAGAAATATTAAATATGAGAACAGCACATATTGGGTAATCCAATATGTGTTTTTTTATATAAAGCGGAAGAACCCGTTCAGCGGCGTATGGCCTGGAGCGCTCCAATTGAGATAAAGGAAACACGGAGAGCGTTACCGCATTCGTGCTTGACTTATCGTAGGGCGGAGAGCGAAGGACACTAGCCGTTGGGTGCTGGAGCTGGATTCAAAGACATAAAAAAAAATCCGTTACATGTAATGTAACGAACCATTATCTCCAGTTTTTATGCGCGATTTAAAATATTAATGGAGGAGGAAGAGGGATTCGAACCCCCGCGCGGTATGACCCGCCTGTCGGTTTTCAAGACCGATCCCTTCAGCCAAACTTGGGTATTCCTCCGTATCAACAAAAACTAATTTACCATATTGTTTTTACTATGTCAACATACTAAATAAAAAAACTGGACAAATTTTTGGTCTGTCCAGTTTTTTGTCATTTTACATAGGAGCAATGACTTCGCGGTTGCCCATATATGGACGTAAAACCGTAGGAATCACGACACTGCCATCAGCTTGCTGGTAATTTTCTAAAATTGCAGCCACCGTGCGGCCAATCGCGAGGCCAGAACCATTTAAGGTGTGTACATGCTCTGGTTTAGCCTTTGGTTCGCGACGGAAGCGAATATTTGCCCGCCTTGCCTGGAAGGCCTCAAAATTACTGCAAGAAGAAATTTCTCGGTAGGTTCCATAGCTTGGAATCCAAACTTCAATGTCATATTTTTTTGCAGCGGTAAAGCCAAGGTCAGCTGTACACATGCTTAACACACGGTATGGCAGTTCAAGTAATTGTAATACCCGTTCAGCGTCATTTGTCAGCTTTTCCAGTTCCTGATAAGAATCCTCAGGCTTAACAAACTTAACAAGTTCAACTTTATTAAATTGATGCTGACGAATCAAACCTCGTGTATCACGGCCCGCAGAGCCAGCCTCAGAGCGGAAACACGCACTGTATGCGGCGAAGCGGATCGGCAATTCCTCGCCGCTTAAAATCTCATCTCGATGAAGATTGGTAACAGGTACCTCAGCTGTTGGAATCAAGAAGTAATCTTCATTTTCAATCAAAAAGGCATCTTCTTCAAACTTAGGAAGTTGGCCAGTTCCAGTCATGCTCGCTCTGTTGACTAAATAAGGCGGCAATATTTCTGTATAGCCATGCTCATCAACATGGAGGTCTAACATGAAACTCATTAATGCACGTTCTAAACGAGCTCCTAACCCTTTATAAAAGACAAAGCGGCTTCCAGTTACTTTACCAGCTCGTTCAAAATCCAGAATACCTAGTTGATCAGCAACATCCCAGTGAGGCTTGGCTTCAAACTCAAACTCACGCACCTTGCCCCACTGTCTAATTTCAATATTATCATCCTCGGTTTCACCAACTGGAACACTTTCATGCGGGATATTTGGAATGCTCAACATCAAAAGTTCTAATGACTCTTCAACCACTCGTAATTCATCATCAAACGTTTTGATCTGGTCACCAACCTCACGCATTTCTTTAATTAAGTGATCGGCATCCTGCTTTTCACGCTTTAAAGAAGCAACCTGCTGGGAAACCTCATTTCGACGGCTTTTTAACTTTTCTGTTTCCACAATCAATTCGCGTCTTCTTTGGTCGAGTTCTTCAAATTGGTCGAGAGCAGATAAATCTTCTCCACGCTTTTGAAGTTTTGCTTTTACATCTTCAAAATCAGCTCTTAACACTTTAATATCTAGCATAATAACAGCGCTCCTTTTTTATAAAAATATTTTAGATTAGACTTGCTTCACGGGCGCATCCGCTTAAAAATAAAAAACTCCCGCCCCTAATACAGGGACGAGAGTTACTCGCGATACCACCCTGGTTGACAGAAAAAACTGTCCACCTCGAAAAAACGTTAACGGTTTCTACCGAAAGTACTTACTGACCTCATGAGGAGGTTTTCCGCACCTTGCTCGAGGAGGGATTCACAAGCTTCATCCACCGGTTCTCACCACCCACCGGCTCTCTAAAGAATGAATCTCCTGTTACTAGTTCCTCTCATTGCTTTAATCTTTATTTAGATTTTGTAATTTTAAATTACTATAATTATAAACCAAATGCAACCCTGTTATACAAGATGTTTCGCCTTAGCTTCCTTCACCATCTCGACGAAGTACGCCGTAAGGTCATGATTATCAGTCAACTCAGGATGGAAGGAACAGCCTAGAAATTGTCCTTCCCGTGCGGCCACGATACGGTCATTATGCTTGGACAGAATTTCAACATTCTCTCCCGCCTCAACGATGTGCGGTGCACGAATAAATACTGCTGGGAAGCTTTCAGCAACGTCTTTAATCACAAGGTCCGCCTCAAAGCTGTCAACTTGGCGTCCAAACGAGTTACGTTCCACCTTAATGTCCATTACACCGATGTGTGACTCGTTATAGCCAACAAGATCTTTGGCTAATAAAATGAGCCCCGCACAGGTTCCGAACATAGGTTTCCCCTCTTGAGCAAATTCTTTAAGGGCATCCATAAAATCATATTTGTCAATTAAACGTCGCATTGCTGTACTTTCTCCGCCAGGAAGAATGAGGCCATCCACTTCTTGTAGTTCTTCTTTTCTTTTGATTGCGACGGCCTCTACACCACATGCTTCTACCGAGCTCATATGTTCACGGACTGCCCCTTGTAGAGCAAGAACCCCGATTCTAATCATCTTACCATCCACGCTCCTGCATGCGTGCTTCAGGTGCTAGTGATGAAATTTCGATCCCTTTCATTGGTGTTCCAAGATCCTTTGAAAGTTCAGCAATTAATTTATAGTCTTGATAATGTGTAGTTGCTTCAACAATCGCTCTAGCAAATTTCGCTGGGTTTTCTGATTTAAAGATACCAGAACCAACAAATACACCGTCCGCTCCTAATTGCATCATTAACGCTGCATCAGCAGGTGTTGCCACACCGCCAGCAGCAAAGTTAACAACTGGCAGCTTGCCAAGGCGTTTAATTTCTAAGAGGATTTCATATGGTGCACCTAATAGCTTTGCTTCTGTCATAAGCTCGTCCTCATTCATTGCAACAACTTTACGGACTTGAGCATTTACCTTACGGATATGGCGGACTGCTTCAACAATATTACCTGTTCCTGGTTCGCCTTTTGTACGAAGCATAGATGCTCCTTCACCAATCCTGCGGGCAGCCTCACCAAGGTCACGACAGCCGCATACAAACGGTACAGTATAATCTCTTTTATTTAAATGATATTCTTCATCAGCAGGTGTTAAAACTTCACTCTCATCGATATAGTCAACACCCATTGCTTCAAGAATGCGCGCTTCTACAATATGTCCAATTCTTCCTTTAGCCATTACAGGGATCGTCACAGCACCCATAACTGCTTCAATGATTCTAGGGTCTGCCATTCTTGCCACACCGCCAGCCGCGCGGATATCTGAAGGAACACGCTCTAAAGCCATTACTGCTACTGCTCCTGCTTCTTCAGCAATTTTCGCCTGCTCTGCATTAACAACATCCATGATGACGCCGCCCTTTTGCATTTCAGCCATACCACGTTTTACGAGATCAGTACCTGTTATCATTTCTAAATCCCCCTAATTATTTCTTTTAATATTAAGAAAAATTTTCTCATAGTTTCAGAAATCTTTATTAATTTAGTCGGAATTATTTTAACCCCATAAAAACATTAAAGCAACAAAAAAGGATTCCTGTCAAGACAAGAATCCATTTCGCGTACATCCTATTATTACCACCTAGAGGTTCTACTGTTTAAATTAAATTAAAACCATCCTTTAACAGCAGTAGAAATTCCATGCCAGACATCACCAAAAAAACTACCGATGCCTCTCATCATTAACACAAACCAGTTTGACTTTTCTACATCATTTGCAGCAATCACATCAACCTTGACCTTTTGTTGACCTGCTGCTGTTAAGAACTTAACTTTTCCTCCATTTTTTGGTGCAACTGTTAAGTAACCAACCGTTTCACCTTTTTTAATTGGTGCGGTTAGCTCACCGTTTTTATTCAGTTTCTTTTTATCTAGTACAAGGACTGGTTTATAATCTTTTTTTCCGCCATTCTGAATCATCAAATTTATAGCTGATTTCGTATAGATTTTTACTTGATCCTCTTTTCCTTTAACAACAGGAACGGTTTTCTGATCTTTTACTTGATAATGTTTAGGAACAAGCTTTTCCTTCGTATAATTGCTGAAAGCATAATCCAGCATTTTTTTCGTTTCACCAAAGCGTGCCTTATAACCATCGTTTTTGCCGCTAATATCCTTAGCATTTTGAACAACAGTTATAAATCGTTTACCATCACGGCTTGCTGTCCCTGTAAAACAGTAGCCTGCAAAATCAGTGGTACCTGTTTTTAGCCCATCCATACCTTGATAACCATAAACCAATGATGGCAGCATCCAGTTCCAGTTTTGCATTTCTATTCTATCTTCTGTTCCTTCTCGGAATACCTTTTTAGGCGTACTAGCCGTTTTTAGAACATCTGGATAATCATTAATGAGATGAAAAGCTAATGTCGCCACGTCATGAGGGGACATAACGTTTTCTTCATCTGCTCCTGTTCCTTCTGGTTGATCACCGTTATAATCTTTATTATTCAAACCGGTGGAGTTTACAAATTTACTATTTTTCAATCCTAATTTTTTTGCCTTGTCATTCATCATTTTCACAAAATTCGTTTCCGTACCGCCAATGACTTCAGCTAGAGCAATGGTTGTCCCATTTGCAGAATAAATAGCCATTGCTTCATATAATTCTCGAACATTATATTTTTCACCAAGGCGTAATGGGACATTAGATAAACCAGTCGGCTGTGAGATTTTATAAACAAGATCACTTACTGTATATTCCTGATCCCATTTCACCTTTCCATGTTTTACAGCATCGAGTAAAAGATACTCAGTCATCATTTTCGTCATACTGGCAATTCCTAGTGGACTGTCAGCATTCTTTTCATATAAAATCCTGCCCGTTTCTCCATCAACCAAAATAGCTCCGTCTGCATTCACATTTAATGCTGCGTCTGCCTTCGCTATATCAACACCAGCAAATAGTCCAAAAAACATAATCATTGCCATAGCACTGGCAATACATTTCTGATAAAAATGTTTGTTCACTTTAACGCCCTCCAAGAATTTATACACTTTGGTTATTTTAACATAACTCTATGGCAAATCATAGACGGAGCTATGGACCATCTTATGGCTATTTTTGAAAGTTTCGCAAACATTCCTAGGCCTTTTTACATAAAAAAACAGAGAAGCCGTGCTTCTCTGTTTTAATTATTATAGCGAGTAATTTGGAGCCTCTTTCGTGATTTGGACATCATGTGGATGACTCTCTCTAAGACCCGCACCGGTCATTTTAATAAATTGTGCCTTCATCCTTAATTCCTCAAGGTCTTTAGTTCCACAATAGCCCATTCCTGACCTGAGGCCGCCGATCAGCTGATAAATGGTTTCTGCTAACGGCCCTTTATATGGGATCCGTCCTTCAATTCCTTCTGGAACGAACTTTTTATTATCTTCTTGGAAATAGCGGTCTTTAGAACCTTTTTCCATTGCTGCAACGGAACCCATGCCACGATATACCTTAAAACGTCGTCCTTGGAAGATCTCTGTCTCACCTGGACTCTCTGTTACCCCAGCCAATAGACTGCCAAGCATAACAGCATGTCCACCAGCTGCTAGTGCTTTCACGATGTCACCAGAGTATTTGATGCCGCCATCAGCAATAATCGTTTTACCATGCTTGAGCGCTTCTGATGCACAATCATAAACAGCGGTAATTTGCGGAACACCAACACCTGCTACAACCCTTGTTGTACAAATAGAGCCAGGTCCAATTCCTACTTTTACCACATCTGCTCCTGCCTCAATTAAGGCTTTGGTTCCTTCAGCTGTTGCCACGTTTCCAGCAATAATGGTGAGGTTAGGATACGCAGTTCTGATTTCCTTTACCATATCGAGGACACCTTTTGAATGTCCATGGGCTGTATCGAGGACAATCACATCGACATTCGCTTTTACAAGCATATCCACACGTTTCATCGTGTCGCTTGTTACACCGACCGCGGCTCCGGCTAATAAACGGCCTTGGCTATCCTTAGCGGAGTTTGGAAATTCAATAACCTTTTCGATATCTTTAATTGTTATTAGCCCTTTTAAAACACCCTGCTCATTTACAAGCGGAAGTTTTTCAATTTTGTAGCGCTGCAGAATCTTCTCTGCCTCTTTTAACGTCGTTCCGACTGGGGCTGTGACAAGCTTCTCTTTGGTCATTACGTCAGAAATTTTAAATGAATAATCTTGGTCTGAAATAAAGCGAAGATCCCTATTGGTGATAATACCGATAAGCTTTTGTTCTTCAAAGTTATTTACGATTGGTACTCCGGAAATACGATATTTTCCCATTAAATGCTCCGCATCAAACACTTGGTGTTCTGGTGTTAGGAAAAATGGATCAGTAATAACCCCACTTTCCGACCTCTTAACCTTTTCAACCTGCTCCGCCTGCTGATCAATGGTCATGTTTTTATGAATGATCCCTAAACCGCCTTGGCGAGCCATTGATATAGCCATTTCTGATTCTGTTACTGTATCCATCCCAGCACTTATGATTGGAATGTTCAGCTTTACAGTTGGTGATAATTCCACTTGCATGTTTACATCTCTTGGCAAAACCTCAGATTTACCAGGAATTAATAATACATCATCAAACGTTAAACCTTCTTTTGAAAATTTACTTTCCCACATTTTTATGGCCCCCAGGAAAAAAATATTATTTGTAGGTTATCAATTGGATAAAATACTGTCAAGGAATAAGTATTAGTCTGATTCTTCTGAAAAAGGTGATATAGTCTTGGGTATTGAATATAGAGATTGGAAAAGCTACTCTTGCTTCTTTTCGGCAGAATACTGCCAGCGCTTTTTAAAAGGTTGTTACCAAAAGCGTCAGATCGAGAATCCTGAACAAAAAAGCTATGAAAATTGTTATGCCTTTCTTTATTATCTTGAACATGGACAAATTTATTATCAACAAGCAGAAAGCTCTCCTCTTATTATAAAACCAATTTTACTTTTTTATGGTCTCGTCCATTTAATTAAAGCATGTATATTAACCATTGATCCTGCTTATCCAGAAACAACGGCGGTTTTAGCACACGGAGTTTCGACAAGGAAAAGGAAGAAGCAGAATTATCACTTCTTTCAAGACGAAGTTAAATTTCAAAAAAATGGACTTTTCCCCTTCATCTCTGAAAAATTGTTTCACATGAAACAATTGGAAGGGGAGAAAGTCATTATGGAGGAATTACTACAGCTTATACCAGAGCTAGATGATTTATTCTTTTTACTTGAAGGGAAAAGGACATTTATTCAGTTACAAACGGATCATAAACAGTTTTTTGTACCTGAAACCGTATTAGATCATTTTCATATGACAGAAAATCGGTTTAAGGAATTTTTGACATCTAAGTTTGAAAAGGGAGTGGAATTTTCAAATGATGGTCTGGCATTTTCGATGAACACGACTTCTCTTTTTGGAAATTCTCCACTTAAATATAATATTGAGAATGAAACTTTTGCATTGCCTCTTAATAAAGAGAATTATTTCAATTTCCCAGAACTTTTGGTCCATTATTTATTGCTTTACAATTTAAGTATGATTGCCCGCTATGAAACGGAATGGTGGAGTGAGCTGACCAAAATGATGCCAAATCAGGATTATCCATTCATATGTTCTTTTCTTGATGTCACCATGCAGAAAGGACCCTTTTTGATTTATCAGTATTTGATGGGATAGTAACTATGACCATCCTTTTGTTACCGTTGAAGGATTTTTTCCTCTTCTTCGGTAACATAAGGCCCTTTTTTGTTACCGTCGATGGCTTTTTTTCAGTTGTATGGGCACAATTATTCTTTTTTGTGACCGGTCCAGGGTCTTTTCCTCTTCCATGGGCACAATTATCATTTACTGATCACCCATACATAAATCTTCGAAAACACAAAAAAACAACCTTTTCAGGTTGTCTTAGATGTGCCTGGCAACGTCCTACTCTCACAGGGACGCGTGTCCCAACTACCATCGGCGCTGAGAAGCTTAACTTCCGTGTTCGGTATGGGAACGGGTGTGACCTTCTCGCCATTGCTGCCAGACTTGTTTTTTGAGGATTCATTCCCTCAAAACTAGATAATGCAGAAGAAGTTTGTAAAAATGAGTATGCCTTATAAAAT